>DASRZO010000155.1:0-5508 GCA_035686405.1 Pseudomonadales bacterium
CGTGAACAACTCGGATAGCGTCGGTCGTGGCTCGACCTCTGCGAGTACGCGGTACAGCCACGCCGATTGTTTCTCTTCGAGCCAACTCGACTGAGCGGCGTCATTCGTTCGTTCGGTCATGCGCGTCGGTCTCGATCCGCAACGTTGCCTCGACAGTCGGATGTTATCGCAGCGTTCCGTTGATCGGTCGCAGGGCAGCGGTTAGTCTCGCGCCGCTTGCGATTACCCTGCCGCCCATTGCATTCGCAACACCCCGCCGGAGTCCTCGGCATGCTTCGTCGTCTTGCTCGCTCGGCGGGCGTCGTATCGTCGCTGCTCGGCGTTGCCGCTTGGTGCGCGTCGTTCGCGGCGGCGGCACAGCCGTCGCAGTTCTGCAAACCGCCCGTCACCGACCGGCCGCGCATCGGCTTGGTATTGAGCGGCGGCGGCGCGCGCGGTATCGCACACATCGGCGTGCTGCGCGTGCTGGAACAATTGCGCATCCCGGTCGACTACGTCGCCGGTACCAGCATGGGTTCGATCATCGGCGGCCTGTATGCGACGGGCATGACGTCGCAACAGCTCGAGCAAGTCATCCAGAAGCTCAACTTCGAGGACATCTTTTCCGACAACACGACCCGCGCGGAGCGGCCGTTTCGACGCAAGAGCGACGACGACCTCGCGCTGTTCGGACCGAAATTCGGCGTCGGCCCGAAATCATCGCTGCTGCCGAAAGGGGCGATCAGCGGCCAGAAGATTCAGTTCCTGTTCGAAACGGTCGTCAGCGATCGCATTCAGACGAACGACTTCGACGAGCTGCCGATTCCGTTTCGCGCGATTGCCGCCGACATCGTCACCGGCAAGCCGGTGATCATCGCGAACGGCGACCTCGCCACGGCCATGCGCGCGAGCATGTCGCTGCCGGGGTTGTTCTCGCCGGTCGATTTCGCCGGGCATTTGCTCGTCGACGGCGCCGTCATCAACAACTTGCCGGTCAACGTCGCGCAGGGCATGGGTGCCGACATCCTCATCGCCGTCGACGTCGGTTCGCCGCTCGCGACGCGCGCCGAACTCACCGACTTCGTCACGATCACGAGCCAGCTGACCAGCATCATGGTCGCCAACAACACCGAGCATCAGGAGTCGCTGCTGACGCCGCAGGACGTGTTGATCGTCCCAGCGATGGGCAACGACATCGGTTGGGTCGACTTCGGCAAATACCGCGAATCGATTCTGCTCGGCTATCAGGCTGCGATCGCATCGCGCGACAAACTGGCGCCGTTGGGGCTGTCGGAGTCGGATTACACGGCGTACCGCGCGCAAATCGACGCGTGTGTGGCGGGCCGCCCGATCATTCAGTTCGTGCGTCTCGATAACCATTCACGCTTTTCCGACGCCGTGCTGCGCGAGCGCATTCACGTCGCGATCGGCCAACCGCTGAACGACACCGAACTCGAGAACGACATCTCGCAAATCTACGCGCTCGGTTTTCTCGAGCGCGCTTCGTACCGGGTCGTCGAAGAAGACGGCGAGACCGGACTCGTGATCAGCGTGAAGCAAGACGAGCGCGGTGCCTCGTTCATCGAGACGGGGCTGGACTTCACCGGCGTCAGCAACTCTTCGAGCATCGACGTCCGCCTCGGTCTGCTAAAAACGAATGTCACCGACAACGGCGGCGAGTTCCGCGGGATGGTGCAACTCGGGCAGAACCAGGGTCTGCTTACCGAGTTCTATCTCCCGATCGACGACGACATGCAGTGGATCGTGAAACCGCAATTGTTTGCCGAGCGGCGCGACTTCACTCAATTCAACGATCAAGGCGAAAAGCTCGGCCAAGTTCAGATCGAGGAATGGGGCGGATCGCTCGCGTTCGGCCGCGAGTTCTGGCGACACGCAGCCCTGTTCGTCGGTGTACGTCGCTACGACGGCTCGACGCGCGTTCGAGTCGGCGATCCGAACGTGTCGAGCGGTCCGTTCGACGGCGGCGAATGGTTCGTAGACGGCACGTGGGATCGCATCGACAACCGCTATTTCCCTTCGCACGGCACATACGCGAACTTCGAATACCTGTGGTCGCGGTCAGAGCTCGGGGCCGACACCGAGTTCGAGCAGTTCATGGGGTCCGCATTCACGGCGGCCACGTGGGGATTGCATACGTTCATTCTCGGCGCGCGCCTCGGCATCACCGAAAGCGGCAACGCGCCGGAACAGAACCTGTATCGCGCTGGCGGCATATTTCGATTGTCGGGCTTCGAACCCGACGAGTTGAGCGGCCAAGACTTCGGCATGGTGCTGCTCGGCTACCGCTACAAGTTGTTCGCGACCGGCTGGTTACCGCCGTACGTCGGCATGACGCTCGAGTACGGTACGACCGCCAACACGATCGGCGACATCCTGCCCGACGGTCTCGTCAACGCGAGCGCGTACATGGGGTTCAATTCGCCGGTCGGACCGCTGTACGTCGGCTACGGCTTCGCCGAAGGCGGGCATCGCGCGTACTTCCTGCGCATCGGCAACATCCTCGGGGATTCGTCGATCGCCGACTGATCCCATCAACGCGGCGCTTCACCGATCGTCTGCACTTTCGTCATCAACATCGCTTCATCGGCGAGATCGATCTTCGCGTCGATCAGATAGAAGCGCGTGAGCTTGGTGTCCGGTAGGAATTTGCGGAATTTCTTCAGGTAGTCGCGTTTGACCTTCGCGATCTCCTCGTCGGATTGCAGGAAGTCCTCGAGGATCGATTTCGCCTGGTCGCCCGTCATCGAACGAAAGATCTCCGTGTATTGTGCGATCGCCTTCGCACGGCGATCCAGCAGCCTGCCGATGTCGCGCCGGTAATCGCGATACAGGGGCCAGAAACCGTCCGCCTCGTCCTTACCGAAGGCGATGTTCGCCGTGATCATGCCTTTGCGTTGCGCATCGCTGAATCCGCTAATCGGCGCGCTCGCTGCCGGTGGCTGCGCAGCGTTCCCTGCAGCTGCGTTCGAGGATGGGGCATTCGCCGAGGTGTTTCCATCGGGAGTACTCACAGTCGGCGCATTCGTGTTGGGCTGCACCTGGGACGTCGCGCCGTCATGCGAACCCGGCGGCGGCGTCGCCTTGTCGCTCGTCTCCGCCATAGGCGCTACGGAGAGCGTCCAGAGCGCGACGAGTACCGCCGTTCGCATCGCCCCATTCGGTCGCATCGATGTGTCCTCGCGAAAAATCGAGCGCCATCATAGACAGGCGCCGGAGGCGCACCAAATGCGCGCGGCAGGCTAGAATCGTTCGCCAATCACTGGGGGGCGCAGCAAATGCGGACGGTAATCGGCGCACTCGCGATGTGCGCGACTTTGATGCTCGGCGGTTGCAACACGAATAGCTCTGGTCCGCCGGAACTCGATTCGTCCAACCTGACATACGACGGTCTCGCGAAGGTGAAGAACCCGAAGGCGCACGGCGCGTGGATGCGTCCGGATTTCTCGCTCGACGGTTACAACAAAATCATGCTGATCGGCGCCGGCATCGAATATCGACCGGTCAAGCCGGTACCGCGCGCCGCGGCGAGCACGGCGAGTCAATTTCCGCTGACGGCGGAACAGAAGGAGCGCCTTCGTTCGATCGTTAGGGATGCGTTCAGGACGGAACTCGCGCAATCGCAGAAATTCCAACTCGTCGACGAACCCGGTCCGGACGTCCTGATGGTTTGGGGGGGGCTGATCGACGTCGTGTCGTTCGTTCCACCCGACGCGGTCGGCCGCAGCAACATCTATCTGAATTCAATCGGCGAAGCGACCCTCGTCGTCGAGTTGCGCGACTCCGAGAGCAACGCCGTATTGGTACGCATCATCGACCGGCGCGCCGCGCAAGCGCAGGGACCGAATGTACGCTCCACGTCGGTGACCAACTGGGCCGAAGTGCAGCAAGTTGCCCGGACCTGGGCAGGCCGATTGCGACAAGCCCTCGAAGAGGCGACTACCTGGGATCGGTGATCCGGTCGGCGAATGGCCAACGTTCACCCGCGGCGCCTGAGGCGCCACCTTGTTCGCAACGTGACTCGCGCGGCTGCGGTCGTCCGCGTAGCATCGAACGCTCGCAATGCAACGCTCGAGCAACGGAGACTCCGATGATCCACGACACCATTCTCGACACGATTGGCAACACGCCTGTCGTGCGTTTGCACCGGACCGGACCCGATCACGTGACGATGTACGTCAAGGTCGAGTCGTTCAACCCGATGTCGTCGGTGAAGGACAGACTCGCCTACGCGATCATCAAAGATGCTCGCGATTCCGGCGCGTTGAAGCCCGGCCAAACCGTGGTCGAGGCGACGTCCGGCAACACGGGCATCGCGCTCGCGATGGTGTGCGCCGTCTTCGGTCATCCCTTCGTCGCTACGATGGCGGAGACGTTCTCGATCGAGCGCCGCAAGCTGATGCGCGCGTTGGGCGCGAAGGTGATCATCACGCCCGCCGCCGAGCGCGGCAGCGGCATGGTGCGACGCGCGGAAGAACTCGCGAAGAAACACGGCTGGTTTCTCGCGCGACAGTTCGAGAACCCCGCCAACCCGGCCTATCACCGCAATACCACCGGCCCGGAAATCCTGCGCGACTTCGCCGGTAAACGGCTCGACTACTGGGTCACCGGTTGGGGTACCGGCGGCACGTTGACCGGCGTCGGCGAGATGCTGAAGGTCGCGCGTCCCGACGTGAAGACGGTCGTCGTCGAACCGGCCGCTGCCGCGATGCTATCGGGCAAAGAGTGGAAGCCACACAAGATCCAAGGGTGGACGCCGGACTTCATTCCCGCCGTACTCAATCGCGGCGTCGCCGACGAGCGCGTCGCGGTCGAAGACACGGTCGCACGCGACACCGCACTGCACCTCGCACGCAACGAAGGGATCTTCGTCGGCATCTCGGCCGGCGCAACCGTCGCGGGCGCACTCGACGTCGCGCGGCGCGCGCCGAAAGGCAGCGTCATCCTCGCCATGTTGCCCGACACGGGCGAACGTTATCTGTCGACGATCCTTTTCGAAGGAATCCCCGACGGTTCCGACGACGAGTGGTTGGCGTCGCTCGGCTGAAGGCGTCGATTCGCGCGCGCAACTTGCCGCCTTCTCTGCGCTGCCGTTTTGTAGCAATTCGGGCAGATCGTCGCGCCTTCGTCGTACCGTTGGTCGGACACATCGATCCGGCGGGCAAAGGTTCTGAAAATCGATATCGTGCATCGATTTTCGCCGCATTTTGCCCGCGTTGAGAGTTCAGCGGGCCTCTAACTGTGACGCGCGCACGTTTACCCGCACTTCGCCGGCTCTAACGTCGTTCGGTTGCAGTTGTTCGGTGACGCCGTCATGGCGACTCGATTTGCGATTTTCACCAGCGCGTTGCTCGCGCTCGGTTCGATCTGCGCGTGCGCAACACACACGAGCGGCGCATGCACCGGCGATCCGGAGGCGCTCGGCTATCGCGAGGGTAGCCTCGGCCAACATGAATGCGCATCCGCCTTGTCGAGCGACTCCCGCAGCGCGTATGAGCGCGGTTGGGGCGA
>DASRZO010000156.1:0-9786 GCA_035686405.1 Pseudomonadales bacterium
TTTGATCGACAAGGCCATCTCGTCCATCAGTTGCACGCCGATCTGTTCGCCGATGCGGAACCGAGACAGGTCCACGCCCTTGGCGGCGGTGTACGTGCTCGATTTGCCGCTCTGCAGGGTCATGGTCACCTTGCGAGTCGTCGCATCGATACCGGTCACGGTCGCAATCGTCGTGAACGTGTCGACCACCGCGACGCCGTGCGGCGTCTGGAACACCGCTTCCTGCGATACGCCTTGCGGTGATGTGCAGCCGTCGAGCGCGACGAACGCGAATAGGAAGTAAACGACCGTGAGCGGCAGCTTCGAGGGCGACATGCTGAGGCGGGTCCTGCGATTGAGTGCGGCGACGATACAGTAGCGCCGGTACGGACTCAACCGGACGTTCCCCTTAGCGGACTCGTCGGGAGGATCGCGCGATGTCCTCGATCGACGTGGAGGGCAGGTTCACGAACATGCTCTCTCGGTTCGCCCGCCGCTGACGATGCGCCGTCAACCGCTGACGACGCCGCCGCCGGGCGGTGCCACCCGCAAGCGCTGGATGTCGAGCGCGTTCTTCCAGGCTTGATCGTGCTTGCGCCGCGCGTCCATTTGCGACTGCGTCGAGCACACGGTTTGCGGAATGCGCGAGCCCGTTACCGTTTGGGCTCGGCAGACCCGCCGGTTCACGTAATTCGAGTTCGCCGCCGAGATCGTTTCCGTTGTGTTGGTCGCTTGTTCGGCCGGTGCAGTCGCAACGGGGCTGTCGGATACGTCCTCGGCGGCGACCGGAAACACGATGATGCAGGCGACGATCGAAAGCACGAGCGATGGGCGGTTCATGCAAGGTCTCCGCGACGCACTTTTGCGATCGTCGCGCCGTGCTCGCGCCGGCGCAAGCAGTACGCAAGAGGTAGAAGCGCCGGCTTCGACGACATCGGTCGAAATGCGCGAGGACGCGATCAGCGAGGGATGAGCCGCCGCGGGTCGCCCATCCGAGCGAGCAGCGGCCCGCTCGCCGCGATCCAACTGCCGACGACACGGATCCCGACGCGTGGCCAGGCGGTGCATTTCGCGCGCGCGTGCCGCGCCGTCGCGACTTGACGCAGTAGCTAGGGGCGGTCCACTGTCGCGCCGTCATTCCTTTTCGATGGCGGAAATCCATGGTCCAGTTTCAATTGAACGGCGCGCCCGTGAGCGTCGACGTCGAAGACGACACGCCGTTGCTATGGGTGTTGCGGGACTCGCTGAAGATGACCGGCACGAAGTTCGGCTGCGGCATGGGGCTGTGCGGTGCGTGCACCGTTCATCTGGCCGGCGTACCGGTCCGCGCGTGTCAGACGCCGCTCGCGGTCGTCGACGGCAAATCGGTGACGACGATCGAAGGCATCGGCGTCGGCGGTGCGCTGCACCCGGTGCAAGAGGCATGGATCGAATTCAACGTGCCGCAGTGCGGCTACTGCCAGAGCGGACAAATCATGGCGGCCGTCGCGTTGCTCGCGCACAACGCGGCGCCGACCGACGACGACATCGAAGCGGCGATGAGCGGAAACCTGTGCCGTTGCGGGACGTACAACAGAATTCGTAAGGCGATCCATCGGGCCGTCGAACTGTCCGCGCCGGATCAGACCGGCGTGCGGCAATACGATCCGAACGCGCTGTTGGTGGGAGACGCGTCATGAGCGAATTCAAACTGAATCGCCGGCGTTTCGTCGCGGGCAGTGCGATTGCGGCCGGCGGGCTCGTACTCGGCGTGTATCCGTCCGAGTACGCGGCGGCGACGGCGGCCGAAGCACCGCCGCAGGGGCTGCAGCCGAACGCGTGGCTCCGCATCACACCCGACGATCGAGTGATCTTTCAGCTCGACAAGACCGAGATGGGGCAGGGCGTTTCCACGTCGTTGCCGACGATCATCGCCGAAGAGCTCGAGATCGATCCGCGCCGCATCGTGGTGCAGGCGGCGCTCGTCGACAAGACGTTCCAAGATCCGATTCAGATCACCGGCGGCTCGGCGTCGGTGAATGCTCGTTGGGACGTGTTGCGCAAGACCGGTGCACAGGCGCGCGAGATGCTCGTTGCGGCTGCGGCGATTCGTTGGGGCGTGAAGCCGGACCAATGCCGTGCGGAGAACGGCCGCGTCGTGCGCGTCGGCACGGATCAGTCCTTCAGCTACGGCGAGCTCGCCAACGACGCCGCAAAGGTGCCCGTTCCGAAGGAGCCGCGGCTGAAGGATCCGTCGCAGTTCGAATACATCGGCAAGCCGCTGCGCCGATTCGACGCCGTCGGCAAGAGCAACGGTTCGGCGAAGTTCGGGATCGACGTCGACGTGCCCGATCTGGCGGTCGCCGTGCTGGTTCGCAATCCCTACTTCGGCGGCTCGCTGGAATCGTTCGACGCCGCCGGCGCGAAAGGTTCGCCCGGTGTCGTCGACGTGTTCGAGGTCAACGGCAACATTGCGGTCGTCGCGGATACGTATTGGCACGCGTTGAAGGGCGCCAAGCTCGTCGACGTGAAATGGAACAAGGGTCCGCTCGCCGGTCTCGACAGCAGTCAGATCCGCGCGAAATGGGTGGACTTGGCGAAGACCGAAGACGGACGGGCCGTGCGCGAGGACGGCGACGTGGCGCGCGCGGTGAAGACCGCGGCGTCGGTGCAGGAAGCGGTGTACGAGATTCCGTATCTCGCGCACGCGACGATGGAGCCGCAGAACACGACGGCGGTCATTCGTCCCGACGGCACGTGCGAGATCTGGTCGCCGCAACAGGGGCCGGACGTGACCCAGGCGTTGGTCGCGCACGCGCTCGGTATCTCGCGCGACAAGGTCGTCGTGCAAACGATGTTGATGGGGGGCGGCTTCGGTCGCCGCGGGATTCCCGATTTCGCGCCGGAAGCGGCGTTGGTCGCGCGTCGTGCCAAGCGTCCGGTGAAGGTGATCTGGACGCGCGAAGTCGACATGCGCCACGACTTCTATCGACCTGCGACGTACAACGTCATGCGCGCGGCGCTGAACGAGAAGGGCGAGGCGCAGAGCTGGTCGCACAAGATCGTCGCGCCGAGCATGTTCCGCGGTCTGCTGCCGATGTTCGGCCAGGTCGCGCCGGAATGGTTGCCGGACTGGTTGGTCGAAGGCGCGACGTCGGTGGCGGGTTCATTCGTGAAGACGCGCGATACGTCGACGACCGAAGGGGCTGCGGACGAACCATACGCGATCCCGAACGTCGAAGTGGCGCACGTCTTCTACGATCCGGGCGTGCCGCTCGGCTTCTGGCGCAGCGTCGGCCATTCGCAGAATGCATTCGTCGTCGAGAGTTTCATCGACGAGCTCGCGCACGCCGCCGGCGTCGATCCGTATCAGTATCGGCGGCGCCTGCTCGCGGGCCATCCGCGGCACCTCGCGGTACTCGACCTCGCCGCGGAAAAGGCGGAGTGGGGCCGTCGCCCGGGCACGTTCCAAGGCATCGCCGTGCACGAGTCGTTCGGCTCGGTCGTGGCCGAAGTCGCCGAGGTCACCGTCAAGGACAGCGTCATCAAAGTCGATCGCGTCGTCTGCGCGGTCGACTGCGGGATCGTCGTGAATCCGGATCAGGTCGCGGCGCAGGTCGAGAGCGCCGTCGTGTTCGGTCTGACGGCTGCGCTGAAGGGGCGCATCACGATCAAGGACGGCGCCGTCGAGCAATCGAATTTCCACGATTATCCGCTGCTGCGCATGAACGAGACGCCGGCGATCGAGGTCTACGCGGTGCCGAGCACGATGCACCCGAGCGGTATCGGCGAGCCCGGCACGCCGCCGATCGCGCCGGCCGTGGCGAATGCGGTGTTCGTAGCCACCGGACAACGGTTGCGCAGCTTGCCGCTGACGCTCGGCGTGTAGTCGCGCGCTAGTTCGCAGTCAGCAACTCGCCGTCGATCGCGCGGATCGACGGGCGTGTTGCCGCGACTGCAATGAGGATCGTGAGATACGCGCTCGCGCCGAATACGACCGCGACGACGACCGTGCTGGCGTTTGCGATCGCACCGAGCAGCAAGCCGCCGAGCGGCATCAGGCTGTAGGTGATCGAGTGAATGCCCATCACGCGGCCGCGCAGCGTGTCCGGCACTTCGAGCTGCATGACGGTCATCGAACTAATCATGAAGATCGACGCGCACACCGACGACGCGAAGGCCATCGCGAGCGCCATCGGATACCAGCCGAGCTGCACGGCGAGTGCGAAGCCGTACAGCGCGACGCCGGACAACATCGCGCCGCCGAGCAATACCCAACCGAGCGAACGCGTGCGTTGCATCGCGCCGATTGCGAACGTGCCGACGACGGAACCGACGCCTGTCGCCGACAACAGAAAGCCGTAGCCCGTCTCGCCGGCGTCGAGGTGCTGCGCAAATGCAGGCATCAGCTGCATGTACGAGCTGACGAAGAACATTCCGGAATACGACAGCAGGATCAGCCAGCGAAACAATTCGCGCGCCGCGATGAACGAGATGCCCTGACGAATCTGCTCGATTGCAGTGCCGGTGACCGCGCCGGGCAGGGCGAGCGGAATCGCGAGCATCACGCCGAACATCACCAGGAATCCGACACCGGACAGCGCGAACAGGAATCCGGTGCTCGTCAGCGCGATCAAGACGCCGCCGAGCGCCGGCATGATCATTCGCGTCGATTGCCATAGCACCGAGTTCAGCGCGACGGCCGACAACAGTCCCGGCCGTTCGATCAGATGCGGGAAGAGCGCCTGCCGGGTGGGCCACTCGATCCCCGCAATGACGGAGGACGCAGCGGCGATCGTCATCACGTGCCACACACGCACGGCACCGCTGGCATCGAGCGCCGCGAGCAGAAACAGCAGCGCCGCATTCGCCACCGACGTCACGAGAATGATCTTGCGTTTGTCGAAGCGATCGGCCACGACGCCGCCGAAGAGCGACATGAGGATGTTCGGCAGCGCAGTCGCGGCGCCGAGCAGACCGAGGTCGAGTGCCCGCCCGGTCAGTCGAAAGACCAGCCAACCCTGCGCGAGTGCGACCAGTTGCGTCGCGCCCACCGATGCGAACGACGCCAGCCAATAGCGGCGATAGAGCGAATATCCGAGGGCCGGATAGCGGTTGACCAGGGCGTCCGTCACGGTGGCTCTCAACCTCGAGCCGCGCAGTTAACGGTGGAACGGACGTGGTGCGCAATACCGAAGTGTGCCGAAGGATCCGCAAACCGCCGCTGCTCGGTGTGCAGCGTCCCAACGGGTCGATCGCGGCGCGACGAACCGTTACTCGTCGGTTTCGCCGTGCGCCTTCTCGTAGGCGTCGAACTCTTCGCGCTCGATGACGCCGTCGGCGTTGGTGTCGATCTTCGAGTAGACGTCTTTGCGCGTCATGACCGGCGCGAATTCGCTGCGGTTCAAGACGCCGTCGCCGTCTTTGTCGAGACGGTCGAACTTCGTGATCGGTTCGGGGCGCGGCGAAGACGTACCGGTCGCACCGGCCGCCTGCGGCGTCGGTTTCGCGACCGGCGGCGTGGGCGGCGGTGCAGTGTCTTTGATGTAGCGCTCGTTGGCCGACAAGTGCGCGGTCTTCGATTTGCTTTCGATCGTCGCGCTGCCCTCTGGCGGCGGCGCTGCGGCGGTGGCCGGTGCAGCGTTCTCCGACGGCGCCGGCGGCGGTGCCTTCGGCGCGTTCGGCGAACGCAACACGTCCGGCGCGGTCGGCCAAGTCGAGGTGCTGGCGAAGCGTTTCGCGTCGCGCAGCATGACCGGATCGGAGTCGATCAGCAGTACGTTGTCATCGGAGTCGGAACGCGACAGCGCGTCCGGCGCGACGGCGATGAGGTTGTTCTCGATCAGGAAGCTGCCGACCGACACGACGATGAACACGACGCGGCCGCTCAGTGGATCGACGCCGAGGTCGCGTACGGTGCCGAGCTCTTTACCGTCGTGCGTCTTCACGACGTGCCCCAGCCAATCGGTGGCGCGCACGACTTCGACGTCGGCAGCGTGCGACGGCGTCGCCGCCAGACCGGCGGTGACGAGACCCGCGGCGATCCATTGCCGGACACGGAGCGGAACGAATTGCGGGCGCGACATGCGATCGAGCATCGCGCACCAAGCGGTGCGAGTTCAAGCGAACGGCGGTTAGATGTGACGTCACGCACATCGTCGCGGCATGTCGGACACGTCGCCGTGTCCCGATCAAAGCGACTCGCTCGCTCGATCGATTCGAGCAGGGCGGGCGGACGATGGTGCGCGGCGTTGACGGCAATCGCGGCGTTACGGTCCACTGCGGCGAATCGACGGGTTGCTTGGGGTAGCTGCAACGAACATGGATTCGCGACTCGCGTTGATCGTCGGCGGCGGAATCGGCGGATTGACTGCCGCGCTCGCGCTCGCGCGGCGCGGATTTTCGGTGCGCGTGCTCGAACAATCGAACGCGTTCGGCGAGATCGGCGCCGGCATTCAGCTGAGCCCGAACTGCGTACGCGTACTGCATGAACTCGGCCTCCAGCCTGCGCTGCAACGTATTGCGTTCTTGCCGGAGCAAACCGAGATGCGCGATTGGCGCAGCGGCAAGATGATTTCGACGAATCCGCTCGGGCGCGCGGTCGTCGACGCCTACGGTTTCCCGTACTACCACGTGCACCGTGCGGATTTGCTGCAGGTGTTGGCGGATGCAGCGCGGGCGAACCCGCGGATCGATTTGCAGACGTCGGCGCGGGTCGAGTCTCTAGCGCAATCAGCCGATGGTGTAGAGGTGCGCGCTTCCGACCAGATCCATCGAGGGGCGCTGCTGGTCGGTGCCGACGGCATTCATTCGACGGTGCGTGCGCGTTTGTTCGGCGACGAAGCGCCGCGGTTCACCGGCAACGTCGCGTGGCGTGCACTGGTGCCGGCCGATCGTGTGCCGGCGGGGTTGGTACACCCGGCCGCGAGCGTGTGGATGGGACCCGGTAAACACTTCGTGCATTACTACGTGCGGTCGGGTGCGCTGATCAATTGCGTGTGCGTCATCGAAAAGTCCGGCTGGCAGGTCGAATCGTGGACGCAGCGCGGCGAGCACGCGGAACTCGCGCGCGACTTCGCCGGTTGGCACGAAACGGTGACGACGCTGATCGAACACATGGACCGCGACGCGTGCTTCAAGTGGGCACTGTTCGATCGGCCGCCGATGCCGCGCTGGGGCGACGGCCGCGTCACGTTGCTGGGCGATGCGTGCCATCCGACGCTGCCGTTCATGGCGCAAGGCGCGGCGATGGCGATCGAAGACGCTGCGGTACTTGCAGACTGCGTTGCGACGGCGGACGACGTGACGAACGGGCTCGCTCGATACGCGACGCTGCGCCGTGCGCGCACCGCGAAGATCCAACTCGGGTCGCGCGCGAACGCGAAGTTGTTCCACCTGCGTCCGCCGTATTCGTGGATGCGCAACCGCGCGCTCGGGCGGTCGCGCGCCAATCCGTTCGACTGGGTTTTCCGCTACGACGCGCTGAACGCGTCGAGTCAGGGCGGCGAACGAACGCGAATGCAGTGAAGGGGCGTCGCGACGGCTGCCGCCGCCGCGGTTCTCCGTCGCCGGCGATGGCAACGCCTTTGCGGGCTCGGACGGCAGCGACTACCATCGCGCGCCTCGCATCACCTCTAGGGAGAGACCCATGACCCGCGTCACCGCGCTGCTCGTTCTGCTGTCCGCTGCGCTCGCGCAGCCCGTGTTTGGCGCGCAGGAAATCAGCGTCGATCAACAGATTCAGATGGCGCGATCGCTGACCGAAGCGCAACGCCAAGCCACGATGGCGGCGAACCTCGTTCTGACGGACGAGGAGAGCCAGAAGTTCTGGCCGATTTATCGCGACTACCGCAACGAGGTCGGCGCGCTGAACGACAAGATGGTCGCGCTCATTCGCGACTTCGCGGACAACTTCGACGACCTGTCGGATGCGAAGGCGAAGTCGATTACTCACACGTATCTGCAGATCGAGAAGCAACGCATCGATCTCAAGGCGAAATACGTCGACCGGTACGAGAAGGTGCTGTCGCCGGTGCAGACCGCGCGCGTGCTGCAAATCGAGAACAAACTCGACGCGCTGGTGCAGGTCGGCCTCGCGAAGAGTATTCCGCTCGTCCAACCCTAGCCCCCTTGACGGGGCCGTTGGCGAGCGCCGACGGAGAGTACGGAGATCGCCATGGCCGAACCCAACGTCTTAGCGAACCGCGGTGCCGAGGCGCTGATCCGAATCGCGTTCGTACTGCTGCTCGTGATCTGGTGTTTCCTGATCCTGCGGCCGTTCATCGGCATCATCGGTTGGTCGGTGGTGATGGCAGTCGCGCTGTTTCCGACCTTTGACCGGTTCCGGCAGTTGCTCGGCGGCCGCACGAAGACGGCGGCGTCGCTGATGACGCTGGTGTTCCTGCTCGTTTTCATAGGTCCGGCGGTGGTGTTGTCGGAGACGCTCGTCAGCGGCGTGCGCATGGTCGCGAAGGATCTGCAAAACGGTACGCTGACGATTCCGCTGCCGTCGGAGTCGGTGCGGGCATGGCCGCTCATCGGCGATCGCGTGGCCGACTTGTGGCAGCTCGCGGCGACGAACTTGGACGCGGCGATCGAACAATTCCACGACGAGTTCGCTGCGATGGGACGTTGGCTGCTCGGCCAGGCGGCGACCGTCGGACTCGGGCTCCTGCAATTCGTCGCAGCGGTGATCTTGAGCGGCGTCCTGCTCGCGACGGCGCGGACGAGCAGCGCGATGGGCAAGCAAATTGCCGGCCGCATCGCCGGCGAATACGGCGATCGCTTTGCCCGGCTCGCGGTGGCGACGACGCGCAGTGTCGCGCGCGGCGTGCTCGGCGTCGCGCTCATTCAAGCGACGCTCGCGGGTCTCGGCATGCTCGCCGTCGGACTTCCCGGTGCGGGTCTGTGGGCGATCGTCGCGCTGATGCTGTGCATCGTGCAGATCGGTCCGGGACTGGTGCTGATCCCGGCGGCGATCTACGTCTTCTCGACGGCGTCGACGGTGACGGCGGTGCTGTTCCTCGCGTGGTGCATCTTCGTGCTGCTGATCGACAACGTGTTGAAGCCGATGTTGCTCGGTCGCGGCGTGGACGTGCCGATGGTCGTCGTGGTGGTCGGTGCGATCGGTGGGTTGCTCGCGATGGGCGTCATCGGACTATTCGTCGGTGCGATCGTGCTGGTGCTCGGCTACGCGGCGTTGGTCGCGTGGCTCGAACGCGAAGTGGAGCCGGAGCAACCGGCGCACTCCTGATCAGCTGCGCCGCCTCTCGGCGAGATCGGTCAGGCGCTGCGCGACGAACGCGCTGACGAGCACGGCGACGACGACCGCGACGTAGAACTGGCCGATGATCGCTTCGATGATCGTGACGCTGCGCGCGAAGCTCGTGTCGGGAACGATGTCGCCGTAACCGAGCGTCGCGAGCGTGACGAAACTGAAGTAGATCATCTCGAGCTGCAACGGCTCACCGTTCGGTTCGATGCTCTCCGGCAAGTGCAACGACGCCGGATTCGTGACCAACAGCATCGTGTAGATCTGCGCAAAGAATAGGCCGAGCAGCTGGTATGCGACGACCGACGCGAAGATGCCGTCGAGCGTGACGCGATCGGAGCGAAACACCACCGACAAGATGGAGGCGCCGCACGTCGCGATCAACAACGTGTGCGCGCCCATGCCGACGAGCGTACAACGCAACGCGAGCGCATCGTCTACATGGAAATCCACGGTCAACATGCCGAGCGTCGACAACGTCCATAGCACCCAACCGATGGGGCGTATGAAGCGCGCGCTCGGCTGCGCCGAGTCGGCGACCAGCATGATGTTCAACA
>DASRZO010000157.1:0-5382 GCA_035686405.1 Pseudomonadales bacterium
GGTCAGCACCGGCAGTCCGCGGCCGCAGTCGCACGGCGAACCGACCTCGGCGAAGTCGCCGATGTCGTAGCGCACGAGCGGCATCGCGAAATTGTTGAGCGAGGTCACCACGACGCGGCCGATCTCGCCGGCCGAGCACGGCCGGCCCCCGTCGTCGAGCACCTCGACCAGCACGCCTTCGCTCTGCACGTGATAGTGCACGTGCGAAGGACACTGCAGCGCGATGTAGCCGACCTCGGTCGCCGAGTACAGATCGGTCAACGGTACGTCCCACGCGTCGCGACACAACCGACGAACGTCGGGGCTCAGGGATTCGGCGAGCGTGCGTACTTCCAGCAGTCCGGGTAGCCGAGTACCGCGTTCGAGCGATAGCCGTGCGAGTTCGGCGACGAGCGACGGATAGCTGAAGAGATACCCGGGCCGCTGTGCGTCCAGCCAATCGAGCAGCGCGGCGGCATCGGTGCGGATCGAATGGCCCACGGAAGGTCCGGTCGCGATGACGCCGGCCGTCGCGGGACCCCAGTTCGGCGCGGTGCCGAGTTCGGTTTCGCGCCGAATCACGGCGAGCTTGCGGGTGAAGTCGCGGCGGTGCCAATCGTGATCGCGCAACGTGAATGCGTCCCAGAACAAGCCGCTCAATCGGGTCGTTAGTAAGCTGACCGGCGCGCCGGTCGAGCCGGACGTGCGCTGTTCGATCGGTGCGCCGTGCGCGGCGGGTGGCCGGCGGCTGCGCAACCTATCGAAGTCGTCTTGCAACGTGCGCCGGCCGAGCAGCGGCAAGCGCGTAAACGCGTCGTACGTCAGTGCGGCGTTCGGGTCGTATGCGCCGGCCCAGCGCGAGCGGTACGCATCGCACGTCGCGAACGCATGCTTGAGCAGCATGTCGAGTTGGCGCAACTGCTGGGTGCGGATCGCGTCGGCGCCGAGCCATTGCGAGCGGTCGAGCTGGTATAGCAGCGCGAGCAGCGTTGCCGCATTGGGCGGCGGAATCGCCGGCCACGCGATGCCCGGCAAAGCGCTCTGCAGCGGCCACGGGGGACGGGATATGTCGGTCATCGCGGTAGCCTACAGAAACCGACGTAGACAAAAAGGGCCGCGCGTTGCGGCCCTTTTCTTCGGCTCGTTCGGCGTCGGCGACGTCGAACGACCGGCGTTTACCAGAGGCTGAAGTTGAACTGCGCGCCGATCGACAGCAGGTACAGGTCGCTGGTGTCGCCGACGTCGTAGTAGTCGCCTTCTGCGCGAATCGAGAAATGACCGATGTTGTAGCTCACGCCGCCGCCGAACATCCAGTCGCTGCTGTTGTAGTCTTGCTTCCCCTGAATGTCGCCGGTGACCTTCGCTTTGCCGTTGAAGGAAATGCTGCCGACCTTCGCGAAGACCGACACCGGCCCGAACGGATAGGCCAGAACGCCTTCGATGGTGTGGCCGTTCCCCTTCGCTTCGGTGCTGGCGCGACCTTCGCCGCCGTCGAAACCGAACTTGTCGTTCATCTGGCCGAAGTTGACGTAGCTCGCCTCGATGCCGAGGTAATCGTTGAACATGTAGCCGCCGAAGATTCGGTAGCCCGTGTCCGAGTCGTTCACGTCGTAGTGGAAGCCATCGGCGTGGCCGTTGATGTCGAGCGTCGACTGGCCGACTGCGCCGCCGACGTATGCGTGCGGACCGTCAGCTGCAGCTTCTGCGGTCCAAACGGAAAGCGCCGCTGCGACTGCAGCCGCAAGCGCCTCTTTGCCTTTTAGGGGTGTATTCATGGGGTGTTCGGCCTCTCTATTCGATCATTAGATGTTTTCGGGCCGCCGTGTGGCAGGCAATCGATTCTGACGACTGCACCGTTACGGTGTCAACGCGCACCCTTTTAGTCCAGTTGTAAGTGCGCTCGAACGGTTGGGCTATGGCGCGATTGGGTGCGTCGGCGGTGCGACGACGATGTCCGGACTCGGCGTGCCGATCGATTGCAGCGGCGGCGCGATGCCCAACAAGCCGGTGACCGTCGGCGCGATATCGACCATCGTGATCGTGCCGATGCGCGCGCCCTTCGGTACGCCGCGGCCGAGTGCCAGCATCGTCGCACCCATCTCCGGCATGTTCGGATCGAAGCCGTGGCTGCCGGGATAGACGCCCAGCGTCGGTCCGAGCACCGTATACATCGCGCGGATCCACCAGGCCGGGTACCACAACGGCGTCGATGCATCGCTGACGACGACCAGGTCGCCGGTGCGAGTCGGGTTCTTCAGATGGAACGCGTCGGGTAATTCCGTACCGCGGTACACCTTGAACGGCGGCTGCGCCGACAGCGACGCAAAGGCGCCGTCGATCTCTTTCGGATCGTCGAAGAAGACCTGCGCGAGTCCGGGGCCGCCGTAGACGTGCGCGTGAAACCCGCGTTCGGTCAACCAGCCTGCCAAGTCGAAGAAACCGTGCAGCGCTGCCATGCCGTGATCGCTGACGAGCAGCACGGTCGTGTCGTTCCACAAGTGACGTGCGTCGATGCCGTCGAGCAACCGCACGAGCTGCGCGTCTTGGTCGTAGATCTGCTCGACGATCGCCGGATCGTCGGGGCCGCGGCGGTGTCCGACGGTGTCGGCGCCGTGCCAGTAGGACATGATCAAGCCCGGGCGTTGCGCCGGTGGCAGGTCGATCCACGCGAGCATCTGATCGACCTTCGCGCTTTCCGGGACGTTGCCGTCGAACGGCGCGATACGGTAGTGCTGCCGCGTACCGTGCCAGTCGGTCTCCGAACCGACCCAGAAATACGTGGCGGAGACGACGCCCTGGCGCTCGGCCGCGATCCACAGCGGTTCGGCTTCGAGCCAGCTCGCGTCGCTCGAATACGCATAGCGGCCGCGGGTTCGATCGAAGAACTCGTTGTCGACGATGCCGTGGACGTCGGCCCAGGCGCCGGTCGCGAGCGTCACGTGGCCGGGAAACGTCGTCGACGGCCAACCGGCGACCAGGCGGTCGGCGCGCAATCCTTCCTTCTGCATCCGCGTGAGGCCCGGAAACGGCGCGCGGTCCGGATAGTCGTAGCGCATGCCGTCCCACGACATCACGATCACCAGCGGCGGGCCGCACCACGCGCTCGGCGCGGCCAGGATCAACAACAGCGCGAGCGCGCGCGCCATTGTCGGGACGTTGGTACGAACGATCGAATGCAAATGCGCCACGGCGGCGACCGTCAGCGCGTCGCCGCGGTGACGACGCCGCGCTGCAGCCATTCGTCGGCGCGGTCACCGAAGCCGATCTCGGCGAGGATCTCGCGCGTGTGCTGGCCCGCCACCGGCGCAGGTCCGCCCGGTGCAACGGGCGTGCGGCCGAACCGCGGCGCCGGACGCGCTTGGCGTAATCGACCGGCGACCGGGTGGTCGATCGTGCGGAAGACGTCGTTGTGGGCGATCTGCGGATCTTCGTGCAACTCGGTCAAGCGCCGCGCGCGCGCAAACGGGACGTCTTCCGCCGCAAAACGCTCGCCGGCTTCGGCGAGCGTCAATTTCTTCGCCGCGTTCGCCATGTCGCCGCGCAGCACGTCGAGCAACGCAGGACGGTTGCGCTGACGAGCCTCCAATGTCGCGAAGCGCGGGTCGACGGCGACGTGGGCGCAGTCGAGCGCGCGGCACAGACCGTGGAATTCGTCGTCGGACAACGTCATCGTCGTGCCCCAGCCGTCGGCGAACTCCGCGACGTTGCCGGATGCGCCGACCGGCGGCCGCGCATCGACGCCCGGGCCCTCGAGTATCAAATCTGCCGCGGTGTCGGGCCACAGGAATGCGATCGCCGTGTCGAGCATCGACAGTTCGATGTGCTGACCTTGGCCGCTCTTCGAACGTTCGAGCAGCGCCGCGGTGATCGCCTGGAAGCCGGTGTACGCCGTGAGCTTGTCGAGGATCAGTTGATTCACTTGCTCCGGCCGATCGGGATGTTCGAGATGGATGCGGCCCTGCGTTGCCGCGACGCCGGAATAGAACTGGATGATCGGGTCGTACGCGCGCTCGCCGGCGCGCGGTCCGGTTTGTCCGAAGCCGCTGATCGACAGATACACGAGCTTCGGATTCAGCGCACTCAGTTGCGGATAGCCGATGCCGAGCCGGCCGACGACGCCAGGTCTGAAGTTCTGGATCACGACGTCCGCACGTTCGGCTAACCGTTCCACGATGGTGCGGCCTTCGACGGAACCGAGATCGAGCGCGATCGAGCGCTTGCCCCGATTGATGACGTGGAAAAAGCCCGAGAACCCGTTGCGACGGCTACCGACGTGGCGTTGGATGTCGCCGCCGAGGCGCTCCACCTTGATGACGGACGCGCCTTGGTCGGCGAGCAATGCGGCGGTCAACGGCCCCGAGACGATTGCCGACAGATCGAGGACCGAAAAGCCGGCCAGCGGCCCCGGCACGGCTAACTCACATCCGCATCGGGTTGATCGGCGGCCAATTGTCCCGGCTTTCGAGGATCTTCGCGCCGATCGCCTTCACGTCCCATGGTGCGTCCTTTTGTTCTTTCGACGCGATCGGCGTGATCTGCCACGACAGCAGCGACACGTTGTTGCCGGCGACGAGGAACTGGCGGCCGCTGACATCCTTCGCCTCGTCGGTGCACAGCCACACGACGGCGGGCGAGACCTTCTCCGGCGGGAACGCGTCTTTCGCTTGTTCCGGCAGGATATCTTCGGTCAAACGCGACATCGCGGTCGGCGCGAGGATGTTCACGGTGATGCCGTACTTCACGCCTTCGAGCCAGAGGCAGCGCATGAAACCGGCCGTCGCCGCTTTCGCTGCGCCATAGTTCGTTTGGCCGAAGTTGCCGAGCAGACCCGACGTCGAGCTGGTCATGATGATGCGGCCGCCGTGACCTTGTTCGATCATCTGGTCGTACGCCGCCTTCGTGACGAGGTACGTGCCGCGCAGATGGACGTTGATGATGATGTCCCACATGTCGTCGGTCATGTTCTTGAACGACTTGTCGCGCAGGATGCCGGCGTTGTTGATACAGATGTCGAGCTTCCCGAAGTTGGCGACGGCGTCCTTCACCATTTGCTTCGCGGCGGCGGGATCGGCGACCGAGCCGTAGTTCGCGACGGCCCTGCCGCCGGCCGCTTTGATCTCTTTGACGACTTGGTCGGCCATGTTGTGGCCCGCGCCGGTACCGTCGCGCGAGCCGCCCAAATCGTTGACGACGACCGCTGCGCCTTCTTTCGCCAACAACAGTGCATGGGCGCGGCCCAAGCCGCCGCCGGCGCCGGTGACCAGCGCGACCTTGCCATCGAGCATTCCCATCGGAAATCTCCCTTGATCAGTGTCCGTTGAAATAGTGGTAGGAATTGTGCGACGCAACAGTCTATGTAAAACGGTTTCGAAGGCAAGCCGACGACGCCTGCGCGAGATCTCG
>DASRZO010000158.1:0-3708 GCA_035686405.1 Pseudomonadales bacterium
TCAGCGCGGCGCGAAGCGTTGACCACCGTCGACGCGAATCGTGCCGCCGTTCAGCATCGGGTTTTCGAAGATCGCGATCGCCATCAGCGCGTATTCGCGCGGACGACCCATGCGCCGCGGAAACGCCGCGTCCTTCGTGAGTTGTTGCTCGGCTTCGGTCGGGATGCCGGCCGTCATGCCGGTCGCGAACAGGCTCGGTGCGATCGTCATGACGCGGATGCCGAGCGCGCCGAGGTCGCGCGCCATCGTCAGCGTCATCGCGGCGATGCCGCCCTTCGCCGCCGTGTAGGCGACCTGACCGATCTGGCCCTCGAACGCGGCGATCGACGCGGTGTTGATCATGACGCCGCGCTCGCCGTCCGCGTTCGGCTCGTTCTCGCTCATGTGCTTCGCCGCGATCCGGTTGACGTTGAACGACTGGATCAGGTTGATGTCGATGATGCGTTGAAAGTCCGCGAGCGGATGCACCACGCCGTCTTTCGCGATCGTGCGCTTCGCAACGCCGGCGCCGGCGGTGTTCACCGTGAAGTGCAAGCCGCCGAGCGTCTTGACGGCCTCGCCGATGACTCGCTCGGTACCTTCGTAGTCGAGCACGTTGACCGGATGGAACGTGCCGCCGAGCCGCTTCGCGACTTCGGCACCTTTCGATTTCTCGAGGTCGAGGATCGCGACCTTGCCGCCCTTCTCGACGAACATTTCCGCGGTTGCGAGCGCCATGCCGGAAGCACCGCCGACGATGATTGCCTTGCTGCCTTTGATGTCCATTGCCTTGCTCTTACTGACGAGTGAGCGGCGGATGATACCGAGGCGGCGTCGCGCGGAGAATCGCTGCCGCGACGCCGTTCCCGGCCGATCGATCCGATCGCGGTGTGGCCACCCGAGCATCACGCGGTGCACGCATCGACAGCAGCGTGGCTGTCGCGGCGCCGTTCGGGGCGAGGGCCGAAGTCCCCGTCAGCGCGCCGCGAGCGGCGGCGGTTCGAACGCGCGCACCGGCGGCGCAGCGCCGACGTAGCGTTCGATCTCGATCAAGGCGTGTTGCCCCGAGCAGCCTTGCGCCAACTGCGACGTGCCGACGTCGAGCGTCAACATGTTCGGGTTGCCGTGCAGACACATCGCGAAGTCCGCGCGCGGATCGTCCGGATCGAACCACGCGCCGGTCGACAGCTGTACGACGCCGCGCCTCACATCGGCCGTCAGCACGGCGCCCGCGAGACAGCTGCCGCGATCGTTGAACAGCCGCACGACGTCGCCGTTCGCGATGCCGCGCGCCGCGGCGTCGTCCGGATGCAGCCGCACGGGTTCGCGCCCCGCCACTTTCGACGCTTGGCTGTACGCGCCGGCGTCGAGTTGGCTGTGCAGCCGCGTCGCCGGGTTGTTCGCGACGAGCGCCAACGGATAGCGTCGGGCGCGCGGTGCGCCGAGCCATTCGTCGCTCGGCAGCCACGTCGCGTGCCCGGGGCAGTCGGCGTAACCGAAGCCGGCGATCTTCTCGGAGAAGAGTTCGATCTTGCCGCTCGGCGTGCGCAATGCGTTCGCGACCGGATCGGCGCGGAACGCCGACAGCATCACGCGTTCACCGTCGGTGTCGGGCACCTCGAGCGAGCCGCGCCGCCAAAACTCGTCGAACGTCGGCGTCGCCGCGTTCAGTTCGCCGAAGGATTCGCGAATCTTCACGTAGAAATGTTCGAGCCACGCGCGTTCGTCGCGCCCTTCGGTGAACGCGTCGCGCTTGCCGAAGCGTTCGGCCAAGCCGCAGAAGATGTCGTGGTCGCTGCGCGCTGCGCCGACCGGCGCGACCGCGCGGTGCATCGCGACGATGCGTTTGTCGGCGCGGCCCGAGCCGATGTCGTTGCGTTCGAGCGACGTCGTCGCCGGGAACACGAGATCCGCGTGCCGCGCCATCGGCGTCCAATACGGTTCGTTGACGATCAGCGTATCGGGTCGTGCGAGGGCGCGGCGCAGTCGATTCAGATCCTGGTGGTGGTGGAACGGATTGCCGCCCGCCCAATACACCAAGCGAATGTCGGGATAGACGTAATTCGCGCCGTCGTACGCGAACGTGGCACCCGGCTGCAGCAACAGATCCGCGATGCGCGCGACCGGAATGAAGTCGCGCACCGCGTTGCGACCCTCCGGCAACGACGGCAAGTTCAGGCTCGCCGCCGCGTTGCCGACGTCGCCCATCGAGCCGTAGCCGTGGCCGAAACCGCCGCCCGGAACGCCGATCTGGCCGAGCAGCGCCGCGAGCGACAACGCCGCCCATACCGGTTGTTCGCCGTGTTGCGCGCGTTGCAGCGAATAGGACACGGTGACGAGCGTGCGCCGCGCCGCCATCTCGCGCGCGAGCGCGCGCACATCGTCGGCCGGAATGCCGGACAATCGCGCCGCCCATTCCGCGGTCTTCGCGACCCCGTCGGACTCGCCGAGCACGTACGCGATGAAACGCTCGGCGCCGTGGCAGTAGCGCGCGAGAAATTCTTCGTCGTGCAATCGCTCCGTGACGAGCGTGTGCGCAAGCCCGAGCATCACCGCGACGTCGCTGAGCGGCGCGAGCGGATACCAGCGCGCCTGCAACTGCGGCAGCACGTCGTCGCGCAGCGGCGAGAAGTGGGCAATGCGCATGCCGCGCCTGTGCGCCGCATCGAGATGCGCGCGCATCGTGTGGCGCGCGTTGCCGCCCGGAGCGACGAACGTGTTCTTCAGCGGCAAGCCGCCGAACGCGACCATCAACTCGGTGTCCCGCGCGACGACGTCCCATGCGGTCGCGCGGCGAAACACGGCCGCCGAACTGCCGACCAGGTGCGGCAGCAGCACGATCGACGCGCCGATGCTGTAGCTGTTGCGATGCGCCGTGAATCCGCCGATCAAATTCAGGAAGCGATGCAGCTGGCTCGAGCTCTGGTGGAACATGCCGGCGCTCGCCCATCCGTACGAGCCGCCGAAGATCGCGCGGTTGCCGTGCTGCGCGATCACGCGTTTCAGTTCGTCGGCGGCGCGGTCGAGCGCCTCGTCCCACGAGATCGCGACGAACTCGTCGCTGCCGCGGTCGCGCGACGGACCGGGGCCGTGCTCGAGCCAACCGCGTCGCGCGACCGGCGTCGCGATCCGCGCGGGATGCGTGAGGCTGCCCGGCAAGTTGCGCAGCAGCGGCGACGGATCGGGGTCGTGCATCGGCTGCACACTCGCGATGTCGCCGTCGCGCACCGTCACGTTGAACGCGCCCCAGTGCGAACTGTGCGAAACGGAGTGCTCTGTCGTGTTGCTCGTCGACATCGTTCGACCTACGGATGATTGGATGGGAACCGACACTGCGAAACTACGCGACCGCGAAACTACCCGACTGCGGAACTACCCGACCGCAAACTGCGCGACCGCAAAACTACGGTGTTCGGGCTACGGCGTCCAATGCACCATACCGTTCGACGCCGTCCACAGCACCGCGATGCCGAACGCGATGCGGTACCACGCGAACACGGTGAAGTCGTGCGTCGAGATGAAGCGCAGCAGCCAACGCACGCACAGAAACGCGGCGACGAACGACGTGATCATGCCGACCGCGAACAACGGCACGTCGGCCGAATCGAACAGAGCGCGGTTCTTCCACGCGTCGTACGCGCCGGCGCTGATCAGCGTCGGCACCGCGAGAAAGAACGAGAACTCCGTCGCCGCGCGCCGCGATAAACCCGTCAGCAAACCGCCGATGAT
>DASRZO010000159.1:0-21258 GCA_035686405.1 Pseudomonadales bacterium
GCGCCAGAATAGGAGATCGGCATATGCGTAGAGTCCACCTTCTGATGCTCGTCGCGTCGGCATGTGCAACCTCATTCGTCGCGCGCGCGGATGCGCCCTTCGAGATGTCGGACGACGGCTTGTATCGCCGCGAAAGTCGAGTGTTCGAACAGCTCTGGGTGCGTAAGCACTTCGACGTCCGCAATTATCACAGCGTGATGTTCGCGCCCTCGTTCATCCAATATCGACCTTCGCCGGAATCGACCGCGACGGCCACCGCGGTCACCCCGCGACAGAAGCAGCTTCTTCAAGAAATCGTCGATACGGCGTTTCGCGAGGAGCTCGCGAAGAGCCGCTATTTTTCGCTCGCGAACGCGCCCGGTCCGGACGTCATGCTGGTTCGGGGGGATCTGCTCGACGTGGTCTCGTATGTACCGGAAGACGCAAACGGGGCGAACGATCGGGCGGTGGTCTTTGCCGTTGGCGAAGCGATCTTGGTGCTCGAACTGCACGATTCGATCACCAGCGCGATCATGGTTCGCGCGAGCAATCACGTGGCTGCCAAGGCCAAGCCAGACGAGCTGGCTGCCGACGAGGCGGTGCGTGCGACCGCGCAGTCCTGGGCGAAGCTACTACGCGAAAACCTCGACGCCGCAGCGAGTATCGCGCCCGACAATCCGTAAGTAGCAAAGAGTGAGCATGGATACGGAAATAGTCAGCGCAATGGCAGCGGTCATGGGTTCGCTCGTGGGCGGCGGCGCGATGCTCGCCACCGCATTGGTGACGCAGAAGACAGCGGGAAGGCGCGAGCTGCTCCGTATGGAAATTCCGAAGCGCGAGGCGCTGTATGGCGAATTCATCGCCGAGTGCTCGAAGCTCTATCTGGACGCGCTGACGCACTCGATCGAGGAACCCGACAAATTGCTCGGCGCGATGGCACTACTCAATCGCATTCGACTCGCTGCATCGACCCGCGTACTTGACGAGGCAGAAGGCGTGCTACGCCAGATCACCGAGCAATACTTCGCGCCACCGCTGACGGTCGAGCAGATGCGCAAACTGCCTGGCTCCGATACCGCCGACCCGCTGAAACCATTCGGCGACGCTTGCCGCGTGGAGCTCATGTCGCTGCGTGCCGACCTGTAGCCGAAGTCGTGACAGCGGGTCGTCAACTGAGCGCTACGACGCGAAGATCGCGGCGGGCGAATCGCCCGCCCGCGCGCGATACCTCTTGCCGCGATCAAACGCCCGCTCAGCTCAATTTGATGTCGATGCGCCGCGGCTTGGCATGCTCTGCCTTCGGAATGCGTAGGTTCAGCACGCCGTGCTTGAACTCGGCGGAGACTTTGGTGGTATCGAGTTCCTTGGACAGCGTGAACACTCTCCGGAAGCGCGGCACGTCGACCTCGACATAGGTCGCTTGCATGCCTTCCGGGGTCGAGAAACCGAGCTCGCCCTCGATCGTCAACGTGCCGGCTTCCACCTGCAGTTTCAGCAATTCTTTCGGCACGCCCGGCAGATCCGCGCGTAGCGTGATGCCGGTGCTGTCTTCGAATACGTCCACCGGCGGCAGCAGCGCCACGTCGTTGCGCTGGGCCGCTTCGTTGCGAGCTGCCGGATCAATGCGCGATCCCGTTTCGTTCCTGGTGACTGCGGTCGTGTCGTTCATGGTGTGCTCCTTGAGTCATTGAACGGTGATGCGACGGGGCTGAGCGGATTCATGGCGCTTGATGTGGATGTGTAAGACGCCGTCGCGATAGTCAGCCGACACGCTGTTGGGATCTACGTCGTCCGATAGGCTCAGCACCCTGCGGAACCGGCCGGCAAAACGCTCGTTGATGTGCAAGGCGGATTTGTCGTCTTCGGCAGACGGCAGGTTCGCGGTCCGTTCGCCCGCGATGGTCAGCAGGCCCCGATCCAGATTCACTTCCATCGAAGCGGGATCGAGGCCGGGTGCAAACGCGTAGATCTCCACGGACGTCGGTGTGCCGCCGACGTTCAACGCAGGAAAGCCGCCTCGGCCAATACCGCGGATGCTCGGAGATAGATCGAATGCGTCCTGCATCTCGCGCTGCAGACGATCCAACTCCGCGAATACGTCGCGGGCATACAAGGGTCGGTACATAGCAGACTCCTCATTTTGCGGTTTGAACCAAACGCCACGGTCCGCCGGGCGCCTCCGGGTCAGCAATTTGTGGACGGTCCGAGAATTTTCAACCGCTCCGAACGCGGACAAACCCACGCTCGGGTAGGCGTTCCGGCGTCTAGTCCGAGATCGTCAAGGGACGCGGCGGCAGCGTGTCGGTCTTAGGCAATATCACCGATAGGACTCCGTCACGATACGAGACTTCGGCGTTCGCGGTGTCGACGCCGTGAGGCAGAGGAATGCTCCGTTTGAAATGACCGAAAGCCCGCTCCATGAGGTGGTAGCGACCGTCCGGTGTTGCCGAACCGGGGCGCTTTTCGCCGCGGATGCGCAGGACGTTTTCGTAGATGTCGATGTCTAGGTCGTCCGCATTCATACCGGGGATCTCGACCCGAATCACGATCGACAGCGCCGTCTCCCAGGTCTCGGCCGGGAGCAGACTCCACTGCGGAAATTTCGACTGTGCGTCGACCTTCGCGGAGTCCCCGGTGCCGAAATGCGTCAGCGCACCGCCGCCGCGGGTCAGCAGTTCCCGCCAGCCCTCCGTGAGCCCTTCCCACGCGCGTTCCACCAAATTCCTGAGGGGTTCCATGACATGCCTCCTTTGTGAGCGAGCGCCGATTTGATGGGGCGCGCGTACGGCATTTTCAAAGGCGGCGCTGCGGCTGAGATTTCTACTTGGGGTGTCAGCGATTCTCGATGCGGCTGTAGTCGAGTACGCCGCGGTCCGCGTAGTCGAGCGCTTCGACCTCGCTGAAGACCGCGTCGCTGTAGTTCCAGAACGCCGGGTCGCTGCGGCGGACGCCGAACCGGTCCATCAACCGCCCGAAGTCCGCGTCACCCGATAGATTCTCGATCGCATCGACGAACGCCTGCGCTTCGCCGCGGCGCACCTCGAAGAATGCGTTGGGATAGGCGCCGAGATACCCCGGCACGACGCTCAACGTATCTTCTTGCGGCCGGCGGCGATCGTCTTCGTCGAACATCGTCGCGACGTTCGAATGACCGTCGTTGTGCACGATCGTCAAGGTTCGCCAGCCGGCGGACGTTTCGAAGCGAACGATCGAAAGCTCCGGCAGCCACGACACCGGAAGACCCTTTGCACCGTCCAACCGCCGGATCTCACGCGCGAGATCGTCGGGCAGTTTCGCGCGATCGAGGTCGTAGTGGGTCGCGAGCGCCGGACCGATGCGTTCCTTCAAATGCTCGTACAACTCGTGCTGCGGGTCGGCGCCGGTGTACGCGATGCCGGTCGCTTGATCGAACAGCACCTGATAGTCGTCGAGGTACTTCGCGATCGTCTTCTCCGCGCCGCGATACCAGTAATGCACAGCCGCGTCTCGCGCGTCGGGCGGCAGGAAGTACTGGAAGTTGAACTCGCCGCCGATCCGTAGGAAATCCATGTACAAGCGCGAGAACAACTGCAGACCCGCGTTGCCGTAGACGTCGTATCCCGCGACCAACAGATAGTGGATTCGCTCGAGCAGCGGATAGTCGATGACCCATGCGGTCTTCGGTTCGGGACCGACCAATCCGCGCACGACGGTCGCGCTGTCGAAATGCCGGAAAATCGTCAGCGCCGCATTCGAATTCACGCCGTCGCCGTTCCAGATGAGGTCGAGCGTCAGCTTGTGCCCGTTCGGATACGTCGCGCGATTGTGCTTCGCGTTCGCTTCGAGCCAGTCCTCTTCCATCTTCGAATAGCGGACCCATTGCAGCAGCCGCAAGTTGTTGCTGCCGAGTGCAGCCGGCAGCGTCAGGTTCTTCGCCTGTTTCGCGAGGAATTCACCGTCGTGTGTCACGGCCTCGACGTCGGGATCGATGAACCAGACCCAGAAGTTGTCCTCGATCACGTTGAGCGCGATTTGGCCGCGGCATACCGGCCCTTTGATGAAGCCCATGATCGTGTATTGCGCCTCGTCGATCATGAACTGATACCGGCTCTTCACCGGTATCGCGCGGAATGTCACGAACGGATTCGACGCGTCGGGGGTTTTGTAGCTCGGCAGTTCGTCGACGACGTAATCGGGGCGCAGGAACAATTCTTCCCAACGCTGCATGCGTCTCGCGTTCAACGCGTACGCCATGTGCGTCTTCGACACCACGGCTTCGGTACTGCGCTGTAAGCGGTAGTACGGCCGCGGCACGCCGGGATCGTCGTACGGGCGGCGCGACGCAATGATGTCGATCGGCTGTCCCGGCGGCGTGGTCGAACGGACGAGATGGAAGTGTTCGGCCGTACCGATTTCGTCGAAGTACAAATCGCCGAGGAACAGATGCTCGTAGATGTAGCGGCTCATCAACTGCGACTTCGGCGCATCGTCGTTGAGAAACGCTTCCCAGCGGGCGACCGCGTCGACGTAGGTCTGCGATAGCGGGGGAGGTCCGTTCGCCTTCGCTCCGTTCGCGAGCCAACGCTTCACCGTGAAGAGTTCGAGCGGCGACAGCGCCGGCAAACCGAACGGCATGCCCCACTGCGGATGTTGCTTTTCGAACGCCGACATCGATTCGAGCGCCGGGCACGTCGCCTGGCGGTCGATCGAGAAATCGAACACGTTCGACGGCAGGACGCCGCGCGGCAGCGGGTTCTGCGCCTTCAGCATCAGCATGCGATACAGCACGCTCGCGTCGAGGTTGGCGGACGGCGTCTGCTTGCGCTCGTTCAACACCGGGAAGAAACCTTTGTCGCGCCATTGCGCGGTCGTTTGGGCATCCTCGCCGAGTCGAGTCATCGGCGCTTCGAGCAGCCGCGCCGCATCGTAAACCTGCGCCGTCGTGGCGCCGCGGTCGATTCCCGCGAAACGCTCCATCTTCAGTTGGCACGGCGCGTCGTAACACGCGTGGCATACCAGACACCGTCGCTCGAATATCGGCTGCGCAGTGCGTTCGTAACTCGTCGCGTCGCTGGGCGGGGCAATGCGATCGCGCACTGCGGCCGGCCCGTACCGTTCGTCGATGCTGCGCACCGCGAGGACGGTACACCCGGCAATCGCGAGACTCACCAAGACGAGGGCGATTCGGCTGCTCATTTCAGGCGCTTGTCGGAACGACGCAGGTCAACTGTGGTTTTCCCCAATCGCAATTTGCCGCCGGATGGTGAGCATCGCCTTGCGGCATTGCAAGATCGTTGCCGACGCGGTGCCATCGTTCCGATCTTCTCTGCCGGGGCAGAGCAACCTAACCGAAAGGCTAAGTGCGGTCTCGACCGGATCGAGTATGATGCGCGCCGCTGGTGGGAACGACGCGACGCAGGACGTGCGCACCTTCCTCAAGGAAATTTCGATGGAGAATCGATCGTGAAATATCTAATCGCGGCGTTGAGTGTGTTGTTCGTCGGCGCATGGAGTCCGGCATACGCGTCGGACCAAGAGGGTCTGCAGCTCGAACTGACGCCGTATTTCTGGGCGGCCGGGATCGACGGAAAGATCGAGCGGGGTACCCGCGATGCGCACTTCAATCAGAGTTTCAGCGACCTCATCGAACACGTCGATGCCGGCTTCATGGGGCTCGGCGTCGTCAGCTACGACCGGTTCGTCCTGTACGCCGATTACGACTACATCAGCTTGTCGGACGACGGCAATGTGAGACGGGACTTGATCTTCCCGGCCGGCACCAAGACCAAGCTCGACGGCAGCATCAAGATCGGCACGTACGCCGGCGGCTATCGATTCGACACATTCGGCAACAACTGGGTCGACGTGATGTTCGGTGCGCAGCTGACCGATATCGGCACCGGCTTGAAGGTCGCCGGATCGAACTTCTCGAACAATCGCAGCCTCACCGATACCGTCGTCATGCTGCGCCCGACGTTCAACATCTCGGAGCGTTGGCGTTTCAATCCGACGTTCGCGTATGGAATCTCCGGCGATTCGGATACGACCTACCAGCTGTCGCCGCAAATCGAATTCAAAATGACCGATTCGTTCGACGTTCGCTTCGGCTACAAGCGCGTCCATTGGGAAAACAAAAACGGTAACAGCGGAACGCCCAACTTCGACGAGCTGCAGACGTCGCTCTCTGGCTTCATACTCGGCGTAGGCTGGAATTTCCCCGCTGCGCATAAGAAGGAAGTCGTTGCGCCTCCGCCGCCGCCCGTCGCGAAACCGGTTGCGGCCGCACCGGTCGACAGCGACGGCGACGGCGTGCCGGATTCCATCGATCGTTGCCCGAATACGCCGCGCGGCACGAAAGTCGATGCGTACGGCTGCCCGCTGGCGGCGCCGACCGCACCGGTGTCGTTCGATCTGACGGTCGAGTTCGCGTTCAATTCGTCGGAGATCAACGACCTGTCGTTTCGCGAGTTGCGCAAGGCGATGACGTTTATGCGCGAGCATCCCGACACGACCGCAGTCGTCGAAGGCAACACGGACAACAAAGGGACCGAAGCGTACAACCAGAAACTGTCCGAGCGCCGTGCGGCGGCCGTCAAGGACGTGCTGGTCAAGTCCGGTATCGATGCAAGCCGCCTGAGCACCATCGGCTACGGCGAAACGCGCCCGGTCGCCTCGAACGACACCGAGGCCGGCCGCGCCAAGAACCGACGCGTGTCGATCGTCGTCAAGTAAGGCAATGCCGACCTGAACGCCGACCTTCGGGTCGGCGTTCGCACTTCAGCTTTGGGCGCGTCCCCTCGTCCAGCGCTTTTGCGGGATCGAGTAACCCCTCCGACGGGATCTCCACGCTGAGGTTGTCGACCGGCGTCGCTATCGACGTCGTTGACGCAGCTCGCCGAACGCCGTGCTCGGCGACCCTCCATCCAATCGCGCGATGATCTGCCGTGCGCAATCGCGCGGAGAATGAGCGCCCGTGTCGACTTCGATGTCGTACACGCAGTGGCTGTGGACGCGATCGAAGTGCGACGTCGCCGTGCCGGGGAAGCGGCCTGGGCGGCGCGATTCGCGCGCATTGACGACTTCGATCGGGCAACGTACGCCGACGAAGAACACATCGAATCCTTGCAGCGCGTCGACGTAGTCGAATAAGTAGCTCGGTTCGAACATCAAATCGTCGATGATCACGTTGTTGCCTTCGCGCGCGAACGCCGCGATCGCACGGCGCATGCCGCGCAACACTTGCTCGCCGATATCGCCGAAGCGCACTTCCGTCACGCGCTCGTTACCGAGCGTCACCGGCACGACGTTGAGCCCGCGCGCGCCCGGCGTACCGGGCGGTGAGTTGAGCCCGCGATAGCGCCCGCCGAGCCCGTCGCGGAATTGGTCGAGCGCGATGTGATGCCACGGATCGGGCAACAGCTGTTGCAGCGTGATGGCGAGCGTCGTCTTGCCGGCGCTCGACGATCCGTTCAACAAAATGATGCGACCTTGCGGCATCGGCAGCCCTTGGTGTTCGGCCGCGGCATAGTATCGGCTCGAGTCGAGCCACTCAAACGCAGCGGCGTTACGCGGCATCGAACGCCTCGCTACACTACTGCGTCCTACGGGGAAGCCGCGGCATGCAAGGGTTGTTGGGAGTCGTCGTCTTGTTGGGCCTCGCTTGGCTCGTCAGCGAAGACCGACGCGGCGTCGACGTCAAAGCGCTCGCGATCGGATTGGCCGTGCAGTTCGTCCTCGCGATCGCGCTGCTGCGATTCCCGCCGGTGCGCGACACGCTGCTGCTCGCGAACCAAGCGGTGTATGCGATCGAGGCGGCGACGCGTGCCGGCACGACGTTCGTCTTCGGCTTCCTCGGCGGCGGCGAGCCGCCGTTCGATCCGAACAATCCCGGCGCGCTGTACATCTTCGGCTTTCGCATCCTGCCGCAGATCGTCCTCTTCAGCGTGTTGGTCGCGCTGTTTTGGTATTGGCGCGTGTTGCCGATGGTGATCAAGGGGTTTGCGTGGTTGTTGCGCAGGACGCTCGGCGTCGGCGGGGCGGTGGGCGTCGGCGCCGGTTCGAGCATGTTCCTCGGCATGGTCGAAGCGCCGTTGGTCATTCGGGCTTATCTGGCGAACCTGTCACGGTCCGAATTCTTCATCGTGTTGACGGCGGGCATGTCGTGCGTCGCCGGTTCGATCATGGTGCTGTACGCGAACGTGCTGCGTAACGTCGTCGACGGCGCGCTCGGCCACATTCTCATTGCGTCCGTCGTCAACGTGATCGGTGCGATCGTGGTCGCCCGCGTGATGATTCCGTCGGTGCAAACGACCGAAGGCGGCGACGTCGCCGACACCCTGAAGTACGGCAGCGTGATGGACGCGATCACCCGCGGTACCACCGATGGCCTGCGCCTCGCCGTCAACGTCGGTGCGATGTTGGTGGTATTGGTCGCGCTCGTCGCGCTCGTCAACGGTCTGTTCTCTGCAGTCATCGTCGGCGGCGAAGCGTTGACGTTGCAGCGAATGATGGGCTGGGTGTTCGCGCCGGTCGCGTGGTTGATCGGCATCCCTTGGGTCGAGGCGCATCGAGCCGGCGCGTTGCTCGGCACCAAACTCGTCTTGAACGAACTGGTTGCGTATATCCAACTCGCCGGTGTTCCGGCAACGGAGTTATCGCCGCATAGTCGGGTCATTCTGACGTATGCGCTGTGCGGGTTCGCGAACTTCGGCAGTCTGGGCATCACGCTCGGCGGGGTGGGGGCGTTGGTACCGGACCGTCGTGAAGAGCTGTTCGAGCTCGCGCCGAAGACGCTGATCTCCGGCACGATCGTCAACTGCGTGACCGGCGCGATCGTCGGGTTGGTCTACTCGCCGTCCTGAAAGCTGCGTGCAGCGTCGATGACGCGCGCGACCCCTGCGTCGTCCACGTCGAGGTGCAAGACCCATCGCGGGCCGCGTACGCGGATGCCGTGTCGCGCGAAGTGCTTCGACAAGGCCGAGAGCCGGCGAGCATCCAAGTCGACGAACACCATGTTCGTCGCGCAGCGGACGCGCCCGGCAAAACGACCGATCGTCGCGAGCCCCTCGGACAAGCGCCGCGCCCGAGCATGGTCGTCAGCAAGCCGCTCCACATGATGATCGAGGGCATAGATGCCGGCAGCCGCCAGGATCCCCGACTGTCGCATCCCGCCGCCGAGCATCTTGCGCCAGCGCCGGGCGCGCTCGACGAATTCCTTGCCGCCGCACAGGACCGAACCCGCCGGCGCACCGAGCCCCTTCGACAAACACACCGACACGCTGTCGCACGGCCCGGCGATCTCCGCCGCCGATACATCATGGGCGACCGCGGCGTTGAATAGCCGCGCACCGTCGAGATGCAACGCGAGACCGTGGCGGTCGCACAGCGTGCGCGCCTTCGGCAGGTAGTCGAGCGGCAGCGCCGTTCCGGCGAGCGTGTTCTCGAGACACAACAGACGCGTACGCGCGAAATGAAAGTCGTTCGGCTTGATGGCCGCCTCGACAGAGTCGAGATCCAACGTCCCATCTTCTTGAAATGGGAGGGGCTGAGGCTGGATTCCGCCAAACACGGCGGCGCCGCCACCTTCGTATTTGTAGGTGTGCGCCTGCTGCCCGGCGATGTATTCGTCGCCGCGTCCGCAATGCGAGAGCAGCGCCGTCAGATTCGACATCGTGCCGCTCGGTACGAACAACGACGCCTCGAAACCCAGCCGCTCGGCGGCCAGCGCTTCGAGCGCGTTGACGGTCGGGTCTTCGCCATAGACGTCGTCGCCGACGTCGGCACGCACCATCGCCTCGCGCATCGCCGGTGTCGGCGCGGTGACGGTATCGGAACGCAGATCGATCCAGTTCATGCGGCGTTGCTCAATCGTTAGCGCGGCGCGTGATCCTTAGAGGTTCGCCAGGAATTCCTTGACCGCGGCGTTGAACTCGCGCGGCTTGTCGATGTTCGACGCGTGGCCGGCGCCGTCGATCACGACGCGCGACGCACCGGGGATCTTACCCGCCATGTAGTCGGTCGCCGCAAGGAACGGTTCGTCGAGCGAGCCCACCAACACCAGCGTAGGAACCGCGATGTTCGGCAAGCTCTCCATCACTCGCCCGTCGGTTTGCGCGAGCATGCCGCGCGCCGCGTGCGCGAGACCCTGCGCCGAACGGTGGCGGCTCACGGCGACTTCACCGCTCGCGCCGAGCGCGGCGAGCCCTTTGGTTTCCAATTCCTTCGCGCGTTGCGCGGCGATCTTGTTCCAACCGGCGCGACCGTTGTCGCTGCGATAACCCGGACCTGTGTCGAACAGCATCAACGCATCGACCCGCTGCGGGTAGGCGACGTGGAACGACAGCGACATGTAGCCGCCGAGCGACAGGCCCGCGATCACGGCCGTCGGCGCGCCGACCGTATCGAGCAACGCGGCCATATCGGCGGTCGTCAGCGCTTCGGAGTACTCGGCCGGATTCGCAGGGCTGTCGCTGTTGCCGTGACCGCGCATATCCCACAGGACCAACGTGTGTTTCTCGCTGAGCGGACCGACCTGGCCGGCCCACATCGCCGACGTCGCGCTGTAGCCGTGGCTCAGCAGAATCGCCGGACCCGTGCCGTGCACTTCGTAGTAGATGCGCACGCCGTCGCGATCGAGATATGCCATGTTCGTACCTTCTTCCCGATTGACTTAACGATTGAGGAAATTCAGCGGAAGGCCCGGATGTTCCCATTCCGTCGCGAGCAGATGGCCGAGCGATGATGCCGTGATGTACGCGGTTCGCAGGTCTGCGCCGCCGAAACAGATGTTGGTCGTGAGGCGATCCGGGACCGATACGAATCGGGCCGGTTCGCCGGCCGGCGACACGATCGAAATGCCGCCGTTGATCAGCGTAGCGACGCAGACGTTGCCCAAAGAGTCGACGGCGAGCGAATCGTACATGTAGAAGCCCGCAATGCCGGGCAACAGACGCCGTTCCGACGACGCCTGGCCGGGCGCGGTGAGTTTGTACGCCCACAGCCGGCCGGGGACCGTCTCGGCCACATAGAGTTCGCTTTCGTCGCGCGACAGACCGATGCCGTTGGGACCCTCGAGCGGAAAGATCGCTTCGATGATCCGACTGCCATCCGCGCGCGCGTAAAACACGCCGGTGCGATCGCGCTCGCGCGCCCGCGTCTTGCCGTGATCCGTGAACCAGAAGCCACCCGTTCGATCGAACACGATGTCATTCGGCCCGCGCAAGGGTCGACCGTCGCACGCGCTGTACAAGGTCTCGATCGCGCCGGTCGCGAGATCGACACGTTGAATGCTACCGCCGCGATAGTCGTCCGGTTGTTCGCCGGGATAGAGCCGACCGTCACGCTCGATCCACTTGAAGCCGCCGTTGTTGCACACGTAGCACTTGCCGTCGGGGCCGATCGCCGCTCCGTTCGGCCCGCCGCCGAGCTGCGCGATCACCTCGACGCTGCCGTTCGGCACGACGCGCGACAACGTGCCGCGTGCGATCTCGACGAGCACGACGCTGCCGTCGGGCATCGCAATCGGTCCTTCGGGGAATTTCAGTCCCGTCGCGATCGTACGAAACGCCATCGTCGCTCCTTCCTCGCCGCCGCAGCCGAATGGTATGGTCGGGCGATGTTAACCCGGATCTCGACACGGTCGCCCATCGCACGCGGCCTCGCATTCAGTGCCGTCGCAACGTTCGCGACGGCGTGTCACACCTCGACACCACCGCAAAGCGTCGAACAACGAGCCGCTGCATTGGCACACGATTCCGTGATCGTCGATACGCACATCGATGTACCGATTCGCGTGATGATGACGGGCGAGGACGTGACGCAAGCGACGAGCGGCGGCGCCTTCGATTATCCGCGTGCACGCGCTGGGGGTCTCGACGTCGCGTTCATGTCGATCTTCATTCCGGCAAGCGTCGACGAAGCGGGCGGAGGTCGCGCGTTCGCCGACAAACTGATCGACCAGGTCGACGATATGGTCCAGCGCGCGCCGACCGAGTTCGCACTGGCGACGTGCGTTGCCGACGTGCGTCGCAACGTCGCTGCGGGGTTGATTTCGTTGCCGATGGGCATGGAGAACGGCGGCCCGTTCGGCGCCGGCGCCGATGCGCCGGCGCACTTCTACGAACGCGGCATCCGCTACGTGACGCTCGCGCATGCGAGACCGAACGCGTTCTCGGATTCGTCGTACGACAAAGACGCCCGCTGGCACGGATTGTCACCCGAAGGGCGCGCGCTCGTCCTGCGGCTGAACGACCTGGGTGTGATGGTCGACGTATCGCACATCTCGGATGCAGCGTTCTGGCAGGTGATCGCGGTGTCTGCTGCGCCGGTGATCGCGTCGCACTCTGCCGCCCGATACTTCGTGCCCGGCTTCGAACGCGACATCAGCGATGACATGATCCGCGCATTGGCCGCGCACAACGGCGTCGTACAGGTGAACTTCGGCAGTTCGTTCGTCACCGCCGCGGCTCGTGCTTGGGCCGACGCGTTCGACGCCGCGGCGAAGCAATACCAGGACGAGCAACACATTGCGCCGGACTCCGACGCCGCGAAAGCTTTCGCCACATCGTATCGCGACGATCACCCGTTCCCGTACGCGAGCGTCGACGACGTCGTCGATCACATCGACCACGTCGCGAAGTTGGTCGGCGTCGAACACGTGGGCCTCGGCTCGGATTTCGACGGCGTCGGCGACACGCTGCCGAACGGACTCAAGGATGCATCGATGTATCCGAACGTCATCGCCGGATTACTGGATCGCGGCTATTCCGACGCGCAAATCAAACTTGTGCTCGGCGAGAACCTACTTCGCGTATGGAGTGCGGTGGAGCAGGTCGCACGTGCCCACGGTGGGCGCGTGCAATGCGCCAACCACTGACCGCCCGCGCTGTGTCGATCGGTAGCAGCGGGCCTTATGCACAGGGGGCTTGCAACGAGCGATGAATTCGACTCATTAGGCCACACTTCAAAATGTCCGCGCAACCGATTGATTTGACATGCCTAATTCGGAGCTATTAATCAAATTGCGACGACGCCGCGCCACGATGTCGCCATCGCCCCGAATTAATCCCCAGACTTATCCACAAGATGCGCGGTGTCGACCCACTGCCGCGGCGGCAAGAATCGCTCGTAGAGTTCGGCCTCCGGCGTACCCGGCTCGGGGCGATAGTCGTACCGCCAGGCGGCGAGCGGCGGCAGCGACGCAAGCACCGATTCAACCCGCCGACCCGACTGCAACCCGTACTTCGTCCCGCGGTCGATCGCGAGATTGAACTCGGCATACCGGCCGCGCCGGTACAACTGAAACTCGCGTTGGACGTCGGTGTACGGCATCGCGCAACGCCGTTCGAGGATCGGCGCGTATGCCGGTAAGAAGCGGTCGCCCACGGCACGGACGAACGCAAAGCTGCGATCGAAGCCGCCGCGCGTCCAATCGTCGAAAAAGATGCCGCCGATGCCGCGCGCCTCGTTCCGATGCGGCAAGAAGAAATACTCGTCGCACGCGCGCTTGAGTTCGCCGTAGAGCGACTCGCCGAACGGCGCACACGCCGCCCGTGCTTGTCGATGCCAATGCACGCAGTCCTCGTCGAAGCCGTAGTACGGCGTCAGATCGAAGCCGCCGCCGAAATACCAAACGGGGTCGGGGACGTCGACGATGAAGAAGCGCACGTTCATATGCGTCGTCGGCGCATACGGATTCCGCGGGTGCACAATCAGCGACACCGCGACTGCTTGAAAACGTTGGCCGGCCAGGTGCGGATTGCGCTCCGTGGCGGCCGGCGGCAACGCCGCGCCGACGCTGTGCGTGAACTGCACGGCCGCTTTCTCGATGTGCCGGCCCGCCTCCAGAACGCGCGGTCGCGATACGCCGGCGCCGCCCATCACGTCCTCGCCGCGAAAGCGACCTTCACCGTCGATCGCTTCGAGCCGCGCACAAATGCTCGTTTGCAGCGCGGCCATATAGTCTCTGACGGGCTCGATGAGGGGCTGGACGCTCATATGACTCGTGCCGACCTGAATGCTTCGATCTCCGCGGCACTGTAGCCGAGCTCCGCCAGGATCACATCGGTATGTTCCCCTAGTGTCGGCGCGCGACGCCGAATGGTCGGCGGCGTCTTCGACATTCGAATCGGCGGCATCGAAACGGGTGCAGGCCCATCGAGCCCCGGATACTCGACGGACGCAAGCAAACCAGCCGCGCGAACGTGCGCGTTGTCGAGCGCACCTTGCGGCGTCAGCACTTCGCCGCAGGGAATTCTCGCGGCTTCGAGCGCCGCGATCGCTTCGACGCTCGTTCGTTCGGCGCACCAACGCGCCATCCGTTCGCTGATCAACTCGCCGTTGTCGCCGCGGCGCTCGTCGCTCGAGAACCGCGGATCGGTCGTCCAATGCGGCTCACCCATCAGCCGCGCCCACCGTTCGAAGAGCGGATTGCCGACGACGGACACCAGCAGCCAACCATCGCGCGTGCGGAACGTATCGGACGGCGCGGCGGTCTGGCCGCGGTTACCGGTCGCGACGCGATCCTTCTGCAAGAGCGCCTGTTCGATCAAGGTCGCGTTCATGATCGTCAGCGCCGAACGCAACAGACTCGCCTCGACGTGCTGACCCTCGCCGGTCTGCCGACGATGCAACAGGGCCGCGAGCGTTCCGAACGCCGAGAATGCCGCGGTGCTGTAATCGACGAACGGCGAGAAGTTCTTCGTCGGGCGATCGGGATCGCCGGTCAAATGCATGTTGCCCGACAGCGCTTGCGCAACTCCGTCGAAGCCTACGCGCTCCGCATACGGTCCCGGACCCCCGAATGCGGTCGCAGTCGTCAGAATGATGTCCGGCTTGATCGACCGCAGCTTCGGGTAGTCGAGCCCCATCTCGACCAGCGTCGACGGCGGCAGATTGGCAATGACGATATCCGCCGTGGTCACCAGCCGTTCGAGGATGCGTTGGCCGTCGGCCGTTCGCGGGTTCAACGTCATTCCACGCTTGTTGCGGCCCCATTGCATGAAGCCGGCGCCGTCGCCGGTCGAAGCGACCGGCTGCGTCCAGCGGTCTTCGCCGCCGTCGACCTTTTCGATGCGGACCACGTCTGCGCCGAGATCGGCGAGTAACGTCGCGCAGAACGGTCCCGCGATGTATCGCCCGAAGTCGAGCACCCGTACGCCGTCGAGTACCGCTGCCATCGGTGATTCGCTCCGCGAAACGCGATGGTCGCAATTATGCCTCAACGCGCCGCGCCGACCGGGTGGGAGGCGCGCCGTTGTGGGCGTCGGACGACGTCGATAACATCCGCCGTCTGCGCGAAACATCTGCGCCAAACATCTCAGCGAAAACAACGAGGCGGGAGGATACGTGGTCGGCATCACCGGATTCGGCGGCTATCTGCCGCGCTTGCGCCTCGCCCGCAAAGCGATCGTCGCCGCGCATGTGTGGGCGGATCCCGGCCTGCAGGGCAAGGCGAAGGGCGAGCGCACGATGTGCAACTGGGACGAAGACGCCGTAACGATGGCCGTCGAAGCAGCCCGTCACTGTCTCGCGGACGCAACCAGCGCACCCGATGCGATTGCGTTCGCAAGCACGAGCGCCCCTTTTGCAGACCGTCAGAACGCCGGAGTCATCGCGACGGCGCTCTCGCTCGGCGACGATGTCGCGTCGATCGATGTCGGCGGTTCGCAGCGCGCCGGCGTGTCCGCTCTCGTTCAGAGCATCGCCGGCGTCCGCAGCGGCCTGTATCGCAGTGCGCTCGTCGTTGCGTCGGACAAACGCAGAACGAAAGCGGCGAGCGCAGGCGAGCTCGCGTACGGCGACGGAGCGGCCGCGGTCACGATCGGCGAACGAAATACGCTGCTCGAATTCGTCGCCGCGCATTCGTCGACCGTAGATTTCGTCGACCACTTCCGCGCCTCCGGCGAGGCGTTCGACTACGGCTGGGAAGAGCGTTGGATCCGCGACGAGGGATTGGCGAAGATCGTTCCGCCGGCCGTTGCCAAAGTGCTGCAGAAGGCCGGCTTGAAGCCGGGCGAAGTCGATCACTTCGTCATGCCGAGCACGATTGGGCGCGCGGTCGCCGGCATCGCGCGCCAAATCGGGATCTCCGACAAAGCGGTTCGCGACAATCTCGACACGGTCTGCGGCGAAACCGGCGTCGCGCATCCGCTGGTGATGTTGCTGCACACGCTCGAGACGGCGGTCGCACCAGGTCAAACGGTTCTGGTCGTCGGCTTCGGCCAAGGCTGCGACGCGGTCGTGTTCCGGGCAACCGACGCCGTCGCGGGGATCGCCTCGGACCGCGGCATCGTGGCCGCGTTGGCGAACCGGCTCGAAGAAACGAATTATCAGAAGTATCTCGCCTTCAACGAACTGATCACGCTCGAAAAAGGCATGCGCGCGGAACGCGACGACTACAAAACCGCGCTCACGGTGACCTACCGCAAGCGCGACATGCTGCTCGGTCTCGTCGGCGGCCGCTGTAAGCAATGCGGCACGCTGCAGTTCCCGCGCACCGACATTTGCGTGAATCCGCAGTGCAAAGCCATGCACACGCAGGAACCGTTCAGCTTCCGCGACGAACGCGCGTCGGTCTTGACCTGGTCCGCCGACTACCTCACGTACACCGCCGATCCGCCGTCGCACTACGGCATGATCACGTTCGACAACGGCGGCCGCTTCATGACCGACTTTACCGATGTAGGCGTCGGCGAAGTTGAAGTCGGAATGGCGGTGAAGATGATGTTCCGGGTGAAATCGTACGATCATTTGCGCGGTTTCGTCCGCTATTTCTGGAAGGCGGTGCCGGTTCGCGCCGGCGCCGCGAACGTCAAAGCGGCCTGAGGCCGTTGCGACCCAACGCAATTTCGAATCGGGAGGCACGTCATGGCTAGGGGCATCAAGGACAAGGTCGCGATCCTCGGCATGGGCTGTTCGCAGTTCGGCGAACGGTGGGAAGCGGGCGCAGAAGAGTTGATGGTCGAGGCCTTCGCGGAAGCAATGACCGACGCCGGCATCGACCAGAGCCAGATCGACGCCGCGTGGTTCTCGACGCACTACGAAGAGATCAACGTCGGCAAAGGCGGGTTGCCGCTGTCGATTGCACTGCGGTTGCCGAACATTGCAGTCACCCGCGTCGAAAACTTCTGCGCGTCCGGCTCCGAGGCATTTCGCGGTGCCGTCTATGCCGTCGCGTCCGGCGCGTGCGACATCGCGCTCGCGTTGGGAGTCGAGAAATTGAAGGACACCGGCTACGGCGGGCTGCCCGGCAACCTCGGCGGCACGCTGACACCGCAATGGGCGGCGAACGGTTCCGCCCCCGGCAACTTCGCGCAACTGGCGAGCGCGTATCGGGCGAAACACCGCGTCAATCGCGACGACTTGAAGCGCGCCATCGCGCACGTGTCGGTGAAGAGCCACGCGAACGGCGTGAAGAATCCGAAGGCGCACCTACGCAAGGCGATCACCGAAGACGACGCGCTGAAGGCGCCGATGATCGCGGAACCGCTCGGCCTATACGACTGCTGCGGCGTATCCGACGGCGCCGCAGCCGCCATCGTCACCACACCGGAAATCGCGAAGCGCCTCGGCAAAACGAACATCGTGTCGGTGAAAGCGCTACAGCTCGCGTTGTCGAACGGCTCCGAATCCGGTCACAACAGCTGGGACGGCAGCTACTTCCACACGACGCGCATCGCCGCGTCGAAGGCGTACCAAGAGGCCGGCATCGACAAGCCGCGCGATCAAGTCAGCATGTTCGAGTGCCACGACTGCTTCTCGATCACCGAACTCGTGACGATGGAAGACCTGCAGCTGTCGCCCGAAGGCGGTGCGATCCGAGACGTCATGAACGGCTTCTACGACGCAGACGGACAGATTCCGTGCCAGATCGACGGCGGGCTCAAATGCTTCGGCCATCCGATCGGCGCGTCCGGCATTCGCATGTTGTACGAGATGTACCTACAGCTGCAGGGCCGGGCGGGAGAACGGCAGCTCGCGAAACCGTCGATCGGGATGACGCACAACCTCGGCGGCTCGCCGATGTCGAACGTCGCAGCCGTTTGCATCATCGGTGCATACGGCTGAGCTGACCGCGCACCGAGTCCACCATGAACGCACTCGAATCGGCCGAACGGCTGCTCGGCAGCGCCGCTGCGCACCTTCGCACGACCGTCGGCGAGGCGGCAGTCGACGTCGCGCAGATTCAGCTGTACGACCTGGCGATGTCGAAGGCCGAACTCGTCGCCGCGCGCGCGTTGCTCGAGCGGGCACACGCTTCCAAGGATACGTTCGTTCGGCGGACCGCCGATGCGTATTGCGCCGAAGTCATTGCAAACCTGCGCCAGCGCCTGGCCTGGCGGCCGGCCGACTTCGGCCTGACGACGGCGGACCTCGCGATCGTCGACGACGCGTTCGTCGAGACGCACATGTCCGCGCGGAATCTCGCCGACCTCGGCCGCGACTTCGTTGCCCATCCCGAAGGACCGACGCGCGATCTCGAAGACGACAAGCGGATCATGCGCGACACGTTCCGGCGTTTCGCGGATCAAGTCGTCCGCCCGCACGCGGCGGCAATTCATCGCGATGACTCGATGATTCCCGCTGCGATCGTCGACGGTCTGAAGGCGCTCGGCTGTTTCGGCCTCTGCGTGCCCGTCCGGTTCGGCGGCTCCAAACCCGACGATCACGACGACAGCCTCGGTATGGTGATCGCGACCGAGGAATTGTCGCGCGCATCGCTGGGTGCCGCCGGTAGTTTGATCACGCGTCCCGAGATCGTCGCGCGCGCGATACTCGAAGGCGGAACCGCCGCTCAGCAAGCTCGTTGGCTGCCGGCACTCGCGGCGGGAGAGCCGCTGTGTGCAGTGTCGGTGACGGAACCCGGTACCGGCTCGGACGTCGCGTCGGTGACGTTGCGCGCAACGCGCATCGACGGCGGCTGGCGCCTGAACGGCGGCAAGACCTGGTGCACGTTCGCCGGCAAGGCGGGCGTGATTCTAGTGCTCGCGAGAACCGACCCGGATGCACGACCACCGCACCGCGGGCTGTCGCTGTTCCTCGTCGAAAAGCCGAGCACGGACGCGCAGGCGTTCGAGCATTCGGCGCACGGCGGCACGTTGACCGGGCGCGCGATTCCAACGATTGGCTATCGCGGCATGCATTCGTTCGAAATGTTCTACGACGACGTCTTCGTCCCGAATGCGAACTTGATCGGCGAGCGCGCAGGCGAGGGGAAGGGCTTCTATTTCACCATGCGCGGTTTTTCCGGCGGTCGACTGCAGACCGCCGCACGCGCGACGGGCGTGATGCAAGCGGCCATCGACAACTCGGTCGAATACGCGAAGACGCGCACGGTATTCGATCGCGCAGTCGCCGAATTTCCGTTGACGCTCGCCAAGTTTGCGCGCATGGGAATGTACGTGACCGCATGCCGCAATCTCGCCTACGACGTCGCGCAGTCGATGGACCGTGGTGGCGGCCAGGTGGAAGCGAGCCTGGCGAAATTGCTCGCGTGTCGGTTGGCGGAGTGGGTGTGTCGCGAGGCGATGCAGATTCACGGCGGGCTCGGTTACGCCGAGGAGAGCGACGTCAGCCGCTATTACGTCGATGCCCGCGTCCTGTCGATCTTCGAAGGCGCGGAAGAGACGCTTGCGCTGCGCGTGATCGGTAAATCGTTGTTGGAAACGGCTTGAAATCGAGGTGAGGCGATGACGATTCACGGTACGGTGTCGAAGGGATACGAACGCGTCCGCGATGCGTTCGAGGCGAATTTTCGCGAAGGCGGCGAAGTCGGCGCGGCGTTCTGTCTGCACGTGAAAAGTCGCAAAGTCGTCGATCTGTGGGGCGGCACGACCGACGTCGGCGGCAAGACGTGGAAGGAGAACACGCCCGGCCTGGTGTTTTCGACGACGAAGGGCGCGACCGCAATCTGCGCGCTGATGCTCGTCGAGCAAAAGCGTCTCGATGTCGACGCGCCCGTCGCGCATTACTGGCCCGAGTTCGCCGCCGGCGGCAAGGCCGACATTCCCGTGCGGATGCTGCTCAATCACCGCGCCGGACTACCGGTGGTCGACGCGAATCTGACACGCGCCGAAGTGCTCGCGGTGCGCCCGATCGTCGAAGCGCTCGCGCGACAAACCCCGGTGTGGGAGCCGGGCAGCAAGCACGGTTATCACGCGCTGACGTACGGGTGGCTCGTCGGTGAGTTGGTGCGTCGAATCACCGGTAAAACCATCGGCACATTCTTCAAAGAGGAAGTCGCCGAGCCGCTCGGGCTCGAGTTCTGGATCGGTCTACCGGCCGACGTGGAGCCGCGCGTCGCTCGGCTCATAGCCGCGGCGCCGCCGACCGATCCGACGATCCTCGCGCAGATGGCTGCGCTGTTCGGTCCCGATACGCTCGCCGGTCGCGCGTTGTCGCTGAACGGCGCGATGGCGAGCGAACCGGGTCAACAACTGTTCAATTTGCCCGAGGTCCACCGCAGCGAGATCCCGGCCGCCAACGGAATTACGACGGCGCGCTCGCTGTCGCGTCTGTATGCCGCATGCATCGGCACCGTGAAGGGCACGCGTTTATTCGGCAAGCGGACGCTCGACAAAGCGTTGGAGATCCAGAGCGATGGACCGGACGCGGTATTGGGACTACGCACGACGTTCGGGCTCGGCTTCATGCGCACCGGCCCCGATATCCCGATGCTCGGACCGAATTCGTTCGGCCATGCCGGCGCGGGCGGTTCGCTCGGCTTCGGCGACTTCGATTCCGGCGTCGCCTTCGGCTACGTGATGAATCAGATGGGCAGCGGCTTGCTGATCGATCCGCGCGCGGGACGCCTGATCGGCGCGGTCAGAGACTGCCTGGGCGGGTGATTTCCCGGCAATCGACTCGCCGTCCGAATGCGATTGCGCCGAGATACTCGGCGTGAGCTGCATTGCACCCGGCAATGCCGGATTGCAGCCAGCGTGTGTAGAATCCGCCGCTTCGTAAGCGATGGGGCGCGCGAGTGGATCTTTCCTTTACCGACGACGATCGACGATTCCAACAGCAGGTGCGCGAGTGGCTCGCGACCGCATGGCCGGAAGAAGCCCGCAAGCGCCAAGCGCGTAGCGCCCTCGCTCGGCTGACGAAGGAAGACCACGTTCGTTGGCAAAAGGCGCTCGCCGCGAAAGGATGGGCAGCCGTCGATTGGCCGAAAGAACACGGCGGCGCAGCGTTCACGCCGACACAGAACTACATCTTCGATCTCGAGCGAGCGCGCGTCGGAGCGCCGATGGTGATCCCATTCGGCATGACGATGGTCGCGCCGGTCATCATGAAGTTCGG
>DASRZO010000160.1:0-25427 GCA_035686405.1 Pseudomonadales bacterium
GATTGTCGTGACCGCCGGCTCTGGGATCCGCAGACGAACGCGTACAGCGTGGTCGCGAAGGTGTGCAGCCTCGCGCCGGCCGCCGGGGGCGGATGACTCAAACGCGTCGACATGGCACATCAGAGGACGCATACACGCCGCCGCTCGCGTTGAGAGCGGTGCCGCGCCGCCGCCAGCGCCGATGGTATTGGTCGATGCATCTGTCTGGGTCGATCACTTCCGGCGCAACGACGCGCAACTGGCGAGATTGCTCGAAGCGGCCGACGTCGTCGTGCATCTGCTCGCGTCGGCGGTCATCGCCCGCGCGCGGCTCTGGACGCGCGACGAACGGCTTGCGGCAGTGGCGCGAGAGCTCGCGGTCGCGTGACTCCGGGACGGCACCTGGGAAGCCCCATGACGTTGCGGTAGATTCGCTCGACCATCGCGCGAGACCGCCGCATGAACGAGCCGATCATCTCCGCCGACGGACACGTCGCCGAATCACCCGAGATGTGGGCACGCATTCCGGAACAGTTCCGCGCGGCGGCGCAGACGCGCGCGCAGAAGCGCGACGACGGTTCGCTACGGTTGTCGCTGATGGGTTGCGACATCGTCGTACCGAAGCCCGCGGTCGAAATGGACGACGAGCTGCGCGCGAAAGAGTTCCGCAACGATCCCACCGGCGGCACCGACCTCGACGTGCGCACGCGCAAGCAACTGCTCGACGGCGTGCACGCGGAGGTCGTGTTCCCGAATACGCTCTTGTGCCTCGGCAACCGGCCCGAAGTCGATCTCAACTTCGCCGTCGCGCGCACGTACAACGATTGGGTGCATGAAGTGTTTGCGCCGGACCCGACGCGCTACGTCGCCGCGGCGTTCGTGCCGGTCGACGACGTGACGCTCGCGGTCGCCGAAGCGCAGCGCTGCATCGCGAAAGGCTTCAAGACCCTGATGGTGCCGTGCTCGTATCCGTGGCGGCCGTACGACCGGCGCGAATACGAGCCGCTGTGGTCGTTGCTCGAAGAGGCAGGCACGGTGCTGAACTTCCACGTCTTCACCGGCAACGTGTTCTTCGGCACCGACTTCGCGTCGGTCGACGGCATGAGCGTCGAAGAGTTCGCGCTACGGCGCGAGTCCGCGCGCGTGATCGAGGAAAGGGTTGAGCGCCTGTCGACGACGGTGATCGGCATGGCGGCCGGCATGGGACCGATCGTGCATTTGACCGGCGGCGGCGTGCTCGAACGCCATCCGCGCCTGAAGTTCGTCGTGACCGAGGCGGAAGCGGGTTGGCTCGCGTGGACGCTGCACGCGATGGACGCGATGCAGCACCGGCGCCGGCTCGGCCTGAACACCCTATCGATGCGGGCGAGCGACTATTTCCGCCGTCAAGGCGCGGTGACGATCACCGACGATCCGGTCGCGGTCAACAATCTCGGCCTGACGGGCACCGACTGCATTCTGTGGGGCAACGACTACCCGCACGACGAAGGCACGTACCCGGACAGCCGCGTGCATCGCGACGCGATCGCGGCGGCGACGACGCGCGAGCAAGCGCACGCGATCTTCGCCGGCAACGCCGCGCGGATCTACGGCTTCGACCTCGCCGCGATCGGCGCGCGCATCGAAGCGCTCGCGGCGTGACGGGGCGACTCGAGCCCCGTGATGGCAACCCGGATCGCAGCCCGATGACGCACCGCGTACATCCATCGCATACGCCGGACGAGGACCACGTCGCGACGATGGTGCGCGACGCGGAGTCGCTGGGCGAACCGCGTGGGCTCGCGTTCACACGCGGTGTACGCGTTCAGCGCCGCGAGGCGGTGCACGAGCCGGGCCACGGCGGGTTGCTGCTCGTGTGCGGCAATTGGTCGAACCTGATCGAAGTCGAAGACGCCGCGCTCGAACGCTACATCGCGCGCAGCGCTGCGGATTTTCGCTTCGAAACGGCACCCGATCCGGTCGAAGTGCGCGGCATCTGCAACGCCCGTCGCCAGCACGCGTCCTGATCCGATCGTCGCAATGAGCATCGATCCCATCACGTTGAGGCGGTTGCAGACGATCCTGCCGTCGCACTGCATCGTCACCGATCCGCGCGCGAAAAAACCGTTCGAGACCGACGGACTCACGGCGGTGAAGCAAATGCCGGGCGTCGTCGTGTTGCCGGAAACCGTCGAACACGTGCGCGCGATCCTGCGCGTCTGTCGCGAGCAGCGCGTACCGGTCGTGACCCGCGGCGCCGGCACGGGGCTCTCCGGCGGCGCGCGGCCCCAAGCCGACGGCGTGCTGCTCGGCCTGTCGAAGCTGTCGCGCATTCTCGAAATCGATCCGAACAACCGCATCGCGCGCGTCGAACCCGGCGTGCGCAATCTCGCGATCTCGGAAGCCGTCGCGCCGCACGGGCTGTACTACGCGCCCGATCCGTCGTCGCAGATCGCGTGCAGCATCGGCGGCAACGTCGCGGAGAATTCCGGCGGCGTGCATTGCCTGAAATACGGCCTGACCGTACACAACGTGCTGGGTCTCACGGTGCAGACGCTCGAGGGCGACGAACTCGTGCTCGGCGGTACGACGCTCGACAGTCCCGGTTACGACCTGCTCGCGTTGATGAACGGCTCCGAGGGCATGCTCGGCGTCGTCACCGAGGTGACGGTGCGTTTGTTGCCGATTCCGGCGGCGAAACGCCTCGTGCTCGTCGCGTTCGCGAGCCTCGACGCGGCGGCGAACGCGGTCGGTCGCATCATCGCGAGCGGCATCGTGCCGGCCGGGCTCGAGATGATGGATGCGCGCGCGGTCGCGGCCGCCGAAGCGTTCGTCGGCGCCGGCTATCCGACCGACGCGGCGGCGATTCTCTTGTGTGAAATCGACGGCACGCAGGACGAAGTCGACGACCAATGCGGCCAAGTGCAGCGGCTGATGAAGTCGTTGCAGGCGACGGACGTCCGCACCTCGACGAACGACGCGGAGCGCGAGCGGATGTGGCTCGGCCGCAAGGCGGCGTTTCCGGCGGTCGGCCGGCTCGCGCCGGACTACTACTGCATGGACGGCACGATTCCGCGCGCGCGTCTGGGCGAGGTGCTGCGCGCCATCGAGAAACTGTCAGGCGAGTTCGATCTCGCCGTCGCGAACGTCTTTCACGCCGGCGACGGCAATCTGCATCCGCTGATCCTGTACGACGCGAATGCGCCGGGTCAGCTCGATCGCGCCGAGAAAATGGGCGGCCGCATCCTCGATCTCTGCGTCGCCGTCGGCGGCACGGTGACGGGCGAACACGGCGTCGGCGTCGAGAAGCTCGACTCGATGTGCGGCCAGTTCTCGACGCCGGAGCTCGAGCAGTTCCATCGGTTGAAAGCGTCGTTCGATCCGGCGGGGTTGATGAACCCCGGCAAGGCGATCCCGACGCTCGCGCGGTGCGCCGAAATCGGCGGCATGCACGTGCATCGCGGCGCCGTCGCGTTTCCCGAGATCGAGCGCTTCTGACGTGGCGCGCGACCGCGACGATTCGGAGCGCCTCATCGCAGCCGTTGGCGATGCGATCGCCGCCGACGCGCCGCTCGCGATCTGCGGCCGCGGCAGCAAGGCGTTCCTGTCCGGCGACTCCGCCGGCGCGATGCTCGCGATCGGCGACCATAGCGGCGTGATCGACTACCGCCACGACGAACTCGTGCTGACCGCGCGGTCCGGCACGCCGCTCGTCGAACTGCGGCGCGTGCTCGCGGCGCAACGGCAGATGATGGCGTTCGACCCGCCGACGTTCGCCGGCGACGGCAGCTTGGGCGGCGCGGTCGCGGCGGGTTTCTCCGGCCCCGGACGGCCGTGGTATGGCGCGCTGCGCGACGCGATTCTGGGCGTGACCATCGTCAACGGGCTCGGCGAACGGCTGCGGTTCGGCGGTAGCGTGATGAAGAACGTCGCCGGCTACGACGTATCGCGGCTGATGGCCGGTGCGTTCGGCACGCTCGGTGTCTTGCTCGACATCAGCGTGAAGGTATTGCCGTTGCCGCAAGCGGAATCGACCCGCGTGTTCGAACTCGACCGCGACGCTGCGCTCGCACGCGTGATCGGGTGGGCGCGCACACCGCTGCCGCTGTCGGCGACGTGCCACGCGAACGGGCAGCTGCACGTGCGGCTATCGGGCAGCGACAAAGGCGTCCGCGCCGCCGCCGCGCAGATCGGCGGCGAAGACTTGCCGTATGCAACGGAATTCTGGGAGTCGCTGCGCGATCAGGCACACCCGTTTTTTGCGGCGCGACCGTTCGGCGGCGCGAAGGCTTCGCTCGATGCGCCGGCGCCAGACGCGAGGTTTCCGCTCGATGCGCGACCGTGGCGCCTCGCGCTGCCGAGTGCCGCGGCATATCCGCAGATCGCCGGCGAATGGCTGACCGAGTGGGGCGGCGCACAACGTTGGCTCGCGACCGATGCGCCGCTCGCCGCCGTCGACGCGGCCGCGCGGCGTCTCGGCGGCCGCGCGACGGCGTTCGGCCCGGTGCCCGACGGCTTGCAACCGTTCGTCTCCCAACCGTTCGAAGAAGGGGCGCTGAAATACTATCGTCGCCTCAAACACGCGTTCGATCCGCACGCGATTCTCAACCGCGGCCGGCTCTTCGCCGAAATCGGCCGCGACGAACGGATACCCGGCTAGATGCAGACCCGCCTTCCCGCCACGGTGCTCGCGACGGACGACGGCAAACGTGCGAATGAAATCCTGCGCGCGTGCGTGCATTGCGGCTTCTGCAACGCGACGTGCCCGACGTATTTGCTGACCGGCGACGAACTCGACGGTCCGCGCGGCCGCATCTATCTCGTGAAAGAGATGCTCGAGGCCGACGCGCCGACGCTCGTCGCGCGCGACCATCTCGACCGCTGCCTGACGTGCCGCGCGTGCGAGACGACGTGCCCGTCCGGCGTCGCGTACGGCGAACTGGCGGAGATCGGGCGCAACTTCATCGAGGCGCGCGCAGCAGGCACGGAAGTCCGCCGCGGTGCATTCGCGCGCTTCGTCCGCGCATGGCTCGTGCGGGTGTTGCCGAATCCGCGGCGGCTCGGGTTCTTCGCGCGACTCGGTGCGCTGACCCGCTGGGCGCTACCCGACTATCTCGCGCGCGCGGTGCCGCAGATCCGCCGGCCGCTATCGGTCGCGGTGAAGAACCACGCGCGCCGCGTCGTCGTGCTCGACGGTTGCGTGCAGCGCGCGACGACGCCGGAAGTCAACGCCGCGCTCGCGCGCGTGCTCGACGCGGCCGACGTCAAAGTGGTGCGGGCGTCGGACGAAGGCTGCTGCGGCTCGCTCGAATTGCACCTCGGCCAACACGACCGCGCGGTCGCGACGATGCGCGCCAACGTCGACGCGTTGTACGCGGTCGCCGCCGGCGCGGAAGCAATCGTGTCGACCGCCAGCGGTTGCGGCGTGACGGTGAAGGACTACGGCCGTTTGCTCGCGCACGATCCGGCGTACGCCGAACGCGCGCGGTGGATTTCCGAACACGCGTTCGACGCGGCGGAGTACATCGCGAAGATCGGTGCGCCCGTGCGGAAACACGATGGTATCGAGACCGTGGCGTGGCACCCGCCGTGCACGCTGCAGCACGGTCAGCGCGTGCGCGGCGTCGTCGAGGCGCTGTTGCAGCGCGCCGGCTATCGGCTCGCGCCCGTCGCCAATGCGCATCTGTGCTGCGGCTCGGCCGGCACGTATTCGGTGCTGCAGCACGACATGGCGGATCGTCTGCGCGCCGACAAGTTGGCCGCGCTGACCGCCGGCGGACCCGACGTCATCGCGACGGCGAACGTCGGGTGTCAGCTGCATCTGCGCGACGGCGCGACGGTGCCCGTGCGACACTGGCTCGAACTGCTCGGCTGACGATTTCCAGATCCGAGTCGGCAGGTCGCGCACGAGCTTCACGGAGGTCGACACCATGGAAGCGTTTCCACACCACTATCGCGTCAGCGCGCATCTCGCGAATCCCGATGCCGACGTCGTGATCGAAGGCGATCGTCTGCCGCAGTTGCCGACCGCGCCGCCGGTCGAGTTCGGCGGCCCCGGTGATCACTGGTCGCCGGAGACGCTGCTGACCGCGGCCGTGTGCGATTGCTTCGTGCTGGGTTTCAAGGTGATCGCGGCGGCGTCGAAGCTCACGTGGTCGACGCTCGACGTGAACGTCACCGGTACGCTCGACCGGGTCGATCGCAAGATGCGCTTCACGCACATGAACGTCGTCGCGGAGTTGACGGTGCCGGCCGGACAAGAAGGCCGCGCGCCGCGCATTCTCGAAAAGGCCGAAGAAGCGTGCCTCGTGATGAATTCGTTGTCTGCCGACGTGCATCTGGAGACGAAGGTCGTCGTCGCTTGAGACGAGCGTTGCAGAAGCGTCGATATCGGCGTTCCACGTGAAGACTTGATGTAAACGGTGCCGGCAGATGGGGATCGTGCCGGCGCCGATTCGGGAAGTCGCATCGGCGGTGAAGATGCGTGCCGAGAGCGCTCGCGGCGGACGGGGCGAGAGGGGCGTCGAGTATGTCCGACAGGCCGGTCGAGGCGCGGCACTACGTGTTTCTCGCCTTCTTGACGCTCCTGAACGTCATGAACTTCGTCGACCGGCAGCTGCTCGCGAGCTTCGCGAACTTCATCGTGCCGGATCTGCAGCTGACGAACGCCGAGTTCGGCTTGCTGACGGGTCTCGCGTTCATCGTCTTCTACGTCGTGATGGGCCTCTTCATGGGCGTGCTCGCCGACATCGTCAACCGGCCGCGCTTGGTCGCGGTCGGCCTCGCGCTGTGGAGCGCGTTGACGGCGATTTCCGGCGCGGCGCGCGGCTTCTGGTCGCTCGCTTTGCCGCGGATGTTCGTCGGCGTCGGCGAATCGATCCTGACGCCGACGTCGATGTCGATGCTCGCCGATCGGTTCAGTTCGTCGCGGCTCGGCTTCGCGGCGGGCTTCTACTACATGGGCGTACCGATCGGCACCGGCGTGAGCCTGCTGATCGTCGGCTATCTCGGGCCCGAGCTCGGCTGGCGCAATTGCTTCTATTTGCTCGGTGCGATCGGCCTCGTGCTCGCGGTCGTGATGGCCACGTTGCGCGAGACGCCGCGTCGCCACGTGCTCGCCGACGCGGCGCGGACCAAACCGGACATCTCGAAGATCGTGGCGACGTCGGTGCGCGCGCTGCGCGAATCGCCGGCGCTGCGCTACACGATCGCCGGCGGCGTCGCGTGGCATTTCATTCTCGGCGCAGCCGCCTACGAACAATTGTGGTTCGTGCACGAGCGCGGCTTCGACCGCGCCGAGATCGCGCGGCTGACCGGTTGGATCGGCATGGCCGGCGGCATTCTCGGCAATCTGTGCGGCGGCCTCGGCAGCGACGCGTTGCAGAAGCACACCGGCCTGGGGCGCGCGATGTTCCTATGCGTCGTGATGCTGCTGCTCGCGCCGATCGCGATCGCGTATCGCGTCGTCGCGCCGGACAGCGCGTGGTTCTGGATCGGCGTGTTCACCGGCTATTTCCAAGTCGGCTGCTTCTACGGGCCGACGTTCTCGGCGGTGCAGGAACTGGTGCCGCCGCAGGTCCGCGCGACGGTCGTCGCCTTCTACATCCTGGCGCTGAACCTCGTCGGACTCGGCGTCGGCATCACCGCCGGCGGCTTCCTGATCGACTATCTCGTCGCGCAGTCGGTCGCGGCGCCGTACACGTGGGCGTTGCTGACGTTCACGTGCCTGTCGATGCTGTGCATCCCGTGTTTCTACGTCGCGGGCCGGCGGTTCCAGATGGACCGCGAACGGCTGTACTTGGCCGCGGAGCCGACGTGATCTGCGCTGTTGGGAAAGCCTGACGATGGATGCCATCGACCCGCTATTGCTCGATCTGCCGTCGGAGTGGCTGACGCCGCGGCTGCGTCTGACGCCACCGGCGCCGGGCGACGGCGTCGCGTTGAATCGCGCCATCGCGGAGTCGTTTCCGGAACTGCACGAGTGGATGGATTGGGCGATCGCGATGCCGAGTCCGATCGACTCCGAGCGGTTCGTCCGCGACGCCGCCGCGCGGTTTCAACGGCGCGACGACCTGCCGCTCTTCATGTGGACGCGCGACACGCACGAGTTCGTCGGCTCGACCGGCATGCACCGCATCGATTGGAAAGTACCGCGCGTCGAGATCGGCTATTGGTGCCGTACGAACTGCGTCGGCCGCGGCTACGTCTCCGAGGCGGTCGCGGAACTGGTGCGGTTCGCGTTCGGCACGTTGCGCGCCGCGCGTATCGAGATTCGCACCGACGCGCTGAACGCCCGCAGTTATCGCATCGCCGAGCGACTCGGCTTCACGCTCGACGCGACGTTCCGGCGCGACACGCGCACGGCGCATGGAACGCTGCGCGACACGCGGGTGTATTCGATGATCGATCCGGCGGCGCTGCGCGCGCCTTGAGGCTTCAGTGGTTCGCCGCTTTCGCGTCGGCGATCACGACCCACGCCTGCTGCTCGAGGTCGTAGCGGTTGCCGGTGAACAGCAGCGCCTTGCGCGCGAATTGTTCCGCTTGCCCGGCGTCGCCTTCCTTCAGATGCACGCGCGCGAGTTCGAGCCACAACTCGGCGCGGTCGGGCTCGATGCGAATCGCGCGTTCGAGAATCTGCGTCGCCTTCGTGTAATCGCCGGCGGTCGCTGCGCGCTGCGCTTCGTCCTGCAGTGCGAGCGTGACGCTCGATTGCGGTTTCGGCGTCGGTTGCGCGGTGCTCGGCGCCGGTGACGGCGTCGGCTGCGGATATTGCGGATACGACTGCGTCGGCGCGGGCGCGCTCGGCGTAATCGCGGGCCGATTGACGACGGGCGGCGCCGGCGGCGGATACGAGCGCGGCGGCGAACTCTCGGTCATGCAACCGGCGAGCAGCACGCATAGCACGGCGAACGCGGCGGCGCGGCCGGCGAAATCGGCGTCGAATGTCAGTCGTTGAACCAATGACGGATCCGGTCGAACAAGTTGCCACCGCATCCGGCTTCGATGGGCAGCGGTGCATTGTACGGGATCGGGATCGTCACCGGTTCGCCGCCGCAATCGCCCTGCAGCGCCGCGCCGGTCGCGTAGTCGACCGTGCGCAATTCGAATCCGGTCGGCGTGCCGAGCGCGACCGGGCTCGGGTGCAATGTCGCCATCAGGCCGTCCCACACCTGCAACGCACCGGAACTGCCGGTCAATTTCGTGTCGCGGTTGTCGTCGTAACCGACCCACACCACCGCGAGGTGCGTCGCATCGAAACCGGCGAACCAGCTGTCGCGAAAGTCGTCGGACGTGCCGGTCTTGCCGGCGACGCCCTGCATCGCGAAACGCGAACCGCGGCCGGTGCCGCGCTGCATGACTTGCGTCAACGCATAGTCGACTTGCGTGACGGCGGCGGGCGCCGCCACTTGTTGCATCTGCAGCGGATAGCTCCCCAGCGGAGCACCGGATTCGTCCTCGACCGAGAGCACCGTCTTCGTCGGCGTGGCGAAACCGCCGCTCGCGAACACGCCGTACATGCGCAGCATCTCGAGCGGCGACAAATCGATCGCGCCGAGCATCAGCGACGGGAACGCCGGCGGCTTGTCGATGCCCACCAACGTGCCGATGCGCGTCGCGATGCGATCGATGCCAACGGCCAAGCCGAGGCGCACGGTCGCTAGATTGAGCGAATCGCCGAGCGCGCGCACCAACGGCACCGGGCCGTGGGCCTCGTTGTCGAAGTTGTGCGGCGACCAGCCGTCTTTCCCGACCTCGGTCGGCAGCAGCGGCGCATCGTCGACGATCGAGGCGAGGTTGTACGACCCGCTCTCGAACGCAGTCAGGTACACGGCCGGCTTCAGCAACGAGCCGACCGGCCGGCGCGCGTACAGCGCGCGATTGAAGCCTTGGAATCCGGCGCGGCGGCCGCCGACGACGGCGGACACCTCGCCCGTCTGAGTGTTCGAGACGATCACCGCGGACTCGAGTTCGCCGCGCGGCAATTTGCGATCCGCTTCGATTCGGTCGAGCGTCGTCGCGACCGACTGCTCGGCGGCGTCCTGTACGCGCGGTTCCAGCGTCGTGAAGACGCGATAGCCGCGCGACGCGAGCTCGGTCGCGTCGTAGTCGTGGCCGAGCTGTTCGCGCACCAAGTCGAGGAACGCCGGGTAGTAGCCGCCGCCTTGTCGCGCCGAGCGCGTCAGCGCGAGCGGCTGGTGAATCGCCTTCGTGTGCTCGTCAGCGGTAATCAAGCCGAACTCCGCCATCTGCCCGAGCACGAGATCGCGCCGCGCGCGAGCGCGCTCCGGATGCGTGAACGGGTTGTAGTACGACGGGCCGCGAATGACCGCGATCAACAGCGCGATCTCGGCGGGATTCAGTTCCGACAGCGGCTTGTTGAAATAGAACTGCGAACCGAGGCCGAAGCCGTGGATCGCGCGCTCGCCGTCTTGCCCGAGGTAGATCTCGTTGATGTAGGCGTTCAGCAGATCGGCTTTTTCGTAGTGCGCGTCGAGCAGTACCGCCATCGTCAGTTCTTTCAGCTTCCGCAGCAGCGTGCGGCGGTTGTCGAGGAAGTAGCTCTTCACCAGCTGCTGCGTCAGCGTGCTGCCGCCTTGCGCGAGTTCGCCCGAGCGAATGTCGGTGATCGCCGCGCGTAGGATCGCCTTGACGTCGAAGCCCACGTGCGTGTCGAAGTTGCGGTCTTCGACGACCTTGAGCCCCTCGCTCAAGAGCCGCGGCGTTTCTTCGGGCGTGATGATGATGCGGTCCTCGCCGTGTGCGGCGAAGAAGCTGCCGATCAACGGCGGTTCGAGTCGCACCAAGCCCGACGGTTCGCCGTCTTTGTACAGCGTGTCGATCGCGTGGTCGGCGATGCGGATGCGGATCGGCGTTTCCGGCCGCGGCCCGTCGTTGAACGTGAACGCGCGCAGCGTGGTGCGCAATTCGTTGCCGTTGATGGCGTAGTTGCCCGGCGCCGCAGCGTCACCGCGCCGATACCCGAGACGCTTGAGTTCGATCTCGAGCGACGGAATCTCGAGCGCGAGTCCGGGGTACAACTCGAGCGGTTGCGCATACACGCGCGCCGGCACCGACCAGCGCCGGCCGTCGAACGTCGACGTGATCAGGTGGTTCAGATACAGCACGTAGCCCGTCGCGGCTGCGACGACGAAGCAACCGAAGACGAAGAGCGTGCCGAGCAGGGTTCGCTTGGCGCCGCTGCGCGGCGCCTTGCGTTTTCGTTTACGCGGCATCGGCCGTGCGGGTCACACCGGAGACGGATTCTCCGGACGGCGGCCGAAGAAGCCGCCGATTTTGCGGAACACGGTTTTCAGACCGCGCCAGAGTTTGGGCAGTACCCAACATAGAGTGAGCAGGAAGAGCGTCAGGAGGAACAGGAATATATAGGGATGCGCCAGTGCTGCCCAGAGACCGGCGAACACGGTGAGGTCCTCGCCGATCGACGCGAACCAGTTGCTGAACGGCTCGGGCGACGTGTTGATCAACAGGCGCGTGCCGGCCTTCGTGGCGTGCGTCGCCGCGGCGATGCTGCCGCCGAGCAAACCCGCTGCGACCGAGATCGCCGGCGACACGTCGCCGACCGCGCCGGCCGCGAGCATCGCGCCCGCGGGAATGCGGATGAACGTGTGCACTGCGTCCCACGTGCTGTCGACGCCGGGCACCTTGTCGGCGAAGAACTCGACGCAGTACATGAAGCACGCCGCCGCGATGACGAGGGGGTCTTCGACGATCGTCAGCGTGTCGGGCAAGTGGACGTAACCCGCGTTGCCGGCCAGCCCGAGCACCGCAACCGCCGCGTAGAGATTGATGCCGCTCGCCCAGGCAACACCCATCGTCAGCGCGAGCGTGTGGATCAGAGACTGGTAGTCGCCCATGCGGCGGCACCTCAGGCACGGTGGAAGCCGTATTTAAGGACGAACGGCTGAACGAAACCTGAATGGCGAGCCGCTTGCGTCGGGTGTGGTCGACCGCACGCAGCGCGTCGTCGACCGATGCCGCAAATCAGCCGGCGGCCTTCGCCGCGGCGCGGTCGGCGCGGATTTTCGCGATCAGGAACTCGACGACGTCGAACACGCGTTTGCGCGGCACCTTGTCCATGTCGATGGTGTAGTGGTCGGCGACGTCGACGGTCGGCACGCTGTTGACGTGCATCGTCCGCTCGCGCTTCGACGCCTCGCTGACTTCGCGCACGACCGCGTCGGAATTGAACGCCTTCAGAAAGTCGTCGCGCGTGATGCCGTGGCCGTCGACGAACTCGGCGATCGATTCCGGCGTGGTGAAGTCTTTGTGATTGTCGTGAATCGCCTTGAAGATCCGCTCGTGGTTCTGCTCGAGCGCGTTCGTGTCGCGCAACGCGAAGTACGCTTGCGCCAGCACGCTCCATTCGTTCGAGAACGACACGGGGCTGCGCTCGAACACGACGTCTTGCGGCAGATCGTTGTTCCAATCGTTCACGATCGGATCGAAGTTGCGGCAGTGGATGCAGCCGTACGAGAAGAACTCGGTGACGCGGATCGGTCCCGCCGCCGGCACCGGCGCCGCGCCGACGATGACCTTGTAGTGCGTGCCCTCGACGAACTCGCCCGACACGTCGATGGCGGCCGAACGGAACAAGCCGTAGCCGCCGACGATCACGACGAGCGCGATCACTGCGGCGATGATCGCATAGCGCACCTTGACGACGCGTTGGCTCGTTTTCGTTGTGCTCAAGTCAATGCTCCCGCCGCGGTCGACTGGCGCAGCAGTGTAGCGTTCGACCGCGGCGCCGCAAGCCGCTCGCCACTACCGGCCCCGGTCGGCATAATCGCCGCAGCTTCGAGGCGGACCCCATGAGCGAACGCTACGCGCTGTACCACTTCCCGAGTTGCCCGTACTGCGCGCGCGTGCGCGACTTCCTAGCGGACGAGGGCATCGACATCGAGCTGCGCAACATCCACGCCGACCCGCAAGCGCTGCACGACCTGCGCGTCGGCGGCGGCAGCACGACGGTGCCGTGCCTGCGTATTCAGAGCGACGGCCAGGTGCGCTGGATGTACGAGTCGCTCGACATCATCGACTACCTGCGCGAGAAGCTCGTCGACGCGGCAGAGTAGCGCGAGAGCCCCTTAGAGCATTTGTTCAGGCGCCGTTCAAGTACGAGCGCGTGATCGCGACGTTTGGCTTCTGCACCATCGGATCTTCGGCGGCCTTCGTGATCGTTCGCCGGTGAGCGTCGTTTGGCCGTCGAAAAACCTGGTACCGACCCGCGTTGTTTTGTTCCGGGATTTCCCGATCGACGCGCTGCGTGCGGAAGTATGGAGTCGTTAGCTGCTGAGTTTCCAGCAGCAATTGCTGTGAATCCGACAGTTGCCGGCGATCGCACCGCCCGAACTCGGGGTTTTCGTGCGGATTTTCGCTGGCATGCGTCTTGCTCCTTGCCGTTGCGGCTACGCCGTACGAAAGGCGTGCCCCGGATTCGAAACCATAGATGTTGAAAGAAGTTGAAGGAGTCAGACATGAGCAAAGCAGCAGTCGCCACCGATCTGTCGGTGCACCCGATCGCAGGACGCATCGGCGCGGAAATCCGGGGGGTCCGGTTGTCCGGTGATCTCGACAAGAAGACCGTCGAAGGCATTCGCCGCGCGTTGAACGAATACAAGGTCGTGTTCTTCCGCGGCCAACAGCACCTCGACGATGCAGGCCAAGAAGCCTTCGCGCAGAGGCTCGGCAAGCCGGTCGCGCATCCGACCGTGCCGGTGAAGGACGGTTCGAGCTATCTGCTCGAGATCGATTCGGAGCGCGGCGGCCGCGCCAATTCGTGGCACACCGACGTCACGTTCGTCGACGCGTATCCGTTCGCGTCGATCCTGCGCGCCGTGGTCATCCCGCCGGTGGGCGGTGACACGCAGTGGGCGAACACCGTCGCCGCGTATCGCGACTTGCCGCAGGAACTGCGCGATCTCGCCGACCGCCTATGGGCCGTGCATTCGAACGAATACGACTATGCCGCGCGCCGGCCGGCGGCGTCGGACGAAGAAGCGCGCCGCTATCGCGACACGTTCACGTCGACGGTATACGAGACCGAGCATCCGCTGGTGCACGTACACCCGGAGACGGGCGAACGGTCGTTGCTGCTCGGCCACTTCGTGAAGCGCATCGTCGGACTGTCGACCGCGGATTCGGCGCATCTCTTCGCGCTGCTGCAGAACCACGTCATTGCGCCGGAGAACACCGTGCGTTGGCGCTGGAACGCGGGCGACGTCGCGATCTGGGACAACCGCGCGACGCAGCACTACGCGGTCAACGATTACGGCGATCAACGTCGCGTCGTGCGACGCGTGACGCTCGACGGCGTCGTGCCGGTCAGCGTCGACGGCCGTCGCAGCCGCACGATCAAGCAAGAAGTGCGGGCGCCGCAAGCCGGCCGTACCGACGAGCGTAAACCGGCCGCAGTCGCTGCAGCCTGATCGCAGAGTTCGACCGACGTGGTCCCCTCGTCGGTCGAGTCGGCCGCCGCGCACATGGAAGTGCGCGGCGGGTACACCGACGATCGTACTGAGTCGCGCAGCGACGGTCGCTTGCCGGCGGCACGGCTGGCCGCATTCGCCGCGGTGGCGGTGCCGATCGCCGGGGCAGGCTTGCCGATCGCGGTCTATCTGCCGTCGTTCTATGCAACCGAATTCGGCCTGTCGTTGCCGCTGATCGGACTCGTGTTGTTGCTCGGCCGCTCGTGGGATGCGATCTCCGATCCGTTGATCGGGGCGCTGAGCGACCGGACCCGTTCTCGGTTTGGCCGACGCCGCCCGTGGATCGCCGTCGGGGGCGTTCTATTCGGTGCGGCGTCGGCCGCCTTGTTCTTTCCGCCGTCGGGTGTCGGCGCCGCTTTCCTCGGCGCCGTGCTGTTCGTGTTCTACCACGGTTGGACGATGGTGCAGATTCCGTTGCTCGCGTGGTCCGGCGAGCTGTCGCCGAACTATCACGAGCGCACGCGCATCGCGACGTTTCAGCAAGTGATCGGCGCCGGCGCGCTGTTGTTGGTATTGGTGTTGCCGACGATCGTCGATCAAATCCGACCGGCCGACGCGCGATTGCGGCTCGGCGTCATGGGTGCGTTCATTCTGCTGACGTTGGTACCGGCGCTCGTCGCAACGTTGACCGCGTTTCCGGAACAACCGCAGCCGCCGCGACCGCGCCAACGAATTGACTTACTGCGCGCAGCGTCGCTCGTGTTCGGCGAAACGTTGCTGTTGCGCGTCCTCGCCTCGGACTTCGCCGTGACGGTCGGTCAGACGATCCGCGGAACGCTGATCGTATTTTTCGTCGTCCACTACATGGGGCGGCCGGAGTGGGCGAGCGGTCTGTTCCTGTTTCAGTTCGTGTTCGGCGTGTTCGCCGGACCGATCTGGCTCCGCATCGGCTATCGCTTCGGCAAGCATCGCACCGCGGTACTCGGCGAGCTCGCGCAGGCAGCGATCAACCTCGGGTTGTTGTGCGTCACGCCGCAGACGATGCCGCTGTTGCTCGCGCTGACGTTGGCGCAAGGCCTCGCGCAAGGGTCCGGCAACTTGATGTTGCGCTCGATGGTCGCGGACATCGCGGATCAACATCGGCTGACGGCCGGCGTCGATCGGACGGGTCTGTACTTTTCCGTATTCAGTCTGTCGGGCAAAAGTGCCACGGCAGTGGCGGCGGGGATTGCGTTGCCGTTGGTGGCGTGGCTCGGCTTCGACCCGAAAGCGGTCAACGGCGCAGCCGCGCTCGAAGGGTTGAAGTACGTGTTCGCACTCGGACCGGCGCTCGCACACCTGGCGTCGGCAGCACTGCTTCATCGTTTCGGACTCGACGAGGCGCGGCATCGCGAGATCCGATTGGCGCTCGAGGCGCGCGATCGTGCCGAGCGAACAAAGTTCGCGACTTAGGATTTCGATCGAGGCATTCGATCGACGTTCAGTCGACGCGTTCGATCGAGGCATAACCAAAGGCCAATTGCTGCTTTTGCAAGCGCTGCCGCGGTCCGTATCGTTGCGCCTTCGTGCATCGACGATACGAATTCCTTGGACAAACTCCTCACTTATCCGGACGCACCTGGCAGCTCGTTGTCGATTCGTGCGAAAGCGTTGTCGTTTCACGACGCGAAGTCGCTCGCGTTGCTCGAACGCGTCGAACGCCTCGCCCGCACCGACGCGACCGTGCTCGTGATCGGCGAAACGGGAACAGGCAAAGAACTGATCGCGCGTCATCTACACCAGGAGAGCGGACGCAAAGGTCCGTTCCTCGCGGTCAACTGCGGTGCATTCAGCGAATCGCTGATCGACGCGGAACTGTTCGGGCACGAAGCCGGCGCGTACACCGGCGCGACGCAGGCGCGGCCCGGATGGTTCGAGGCCGCCAACGGCGGCACCCTGTTTCTCGACGAGATGGGCGATTTGCCGATGGCGCAACAAGTGAAGTTGTTGCGCGTATTGCAGGAACGCCACGTCACGCGGCTCGGTTCGCGGCGCGCGGTTCCACTCGACGTGCGGTTGGTCGCGGCGACGAACATCGATCTGCGCAAGGCGGTCGAAGCTCAGCGCTTTCGCGCGGATCTCTACTTCCGCATCAGCGTCGCGACCGTGGAACTGCCACCGTTGCGCGAACGACCCGGCGACATCGTGCCGCTTGCTCAGCACTTCATCGCGGTGTATGGGCCGCGGCTCGGCCTCGGCGACGCAACGCTCGACGTCGACGCCGTCGATGCGCTCGAAGCGTACGGCTGGCCCGGCAACATCCGCGAACTCGAGAACGTCGTGCATTGTGCATTGATCGTCTGCCGCGACGGTGTCATTCGCGTGTCCGATCTAGGCTCGGCCGCGCATCCGATCGAGTCGTACGACCCGGGGCGCGACACGCGGGCGGTGCGCGATCCGCCGCGGCTACAAGCGCAGCTGCAGGCGTTGCTGCGGCGCTTGCTCGTCGACGCGACGCCGAATTTGTACGAGACCGTCGAGGCGCTGTTGGTGCGCGAGGCCTATGCGCATTGCTCGAACAATCAGGTGCATTCGGCGCGCGCGCTCGGCCTGACGCGCAATACGCTGCGCACGCTGCTCAAGCGCCACGGATTGCTGTCGGAGGGTGCGCCCGATGTCTTGCTCGATTGGGCCGAAGAGGCGACCGGCTGACGTTCAGTGGTGCGCGCGATAGGTCCACGGCGGTTCGAACGATCCCGCCCAGATCCCGGCACGATCGCGTTGCGCGTCGATCTGTTCTTGTTGGATGTAGTTGCGGCCGATGCCGACCGTCAGCGCATAGCCGTCGCGCACCATGCGTCCGGATAGGCTCAAGCGCCGATCGAACGCGAGATATTCGGCGGAGTTCTTCGGCGCCGTCGTGCCCTCCGGCAGCAGCGCGCACGAGGCGACGATGCGTGCCCGGCTGACGGCGAAGAGGGGCAGACAAACGACCGGTTGATCCGCGACCAACGCTTCGAGATGGCGTGTCGCCAAGCGCCCGCACGGATAGTCGTTACCGTCGCGATCGAGACAGGTTTGGTCCGGCTCCATCGCGTCGATGCCGATCAGCTGCACTTCGATGCCGCGCACGAACAGCGTTTCACCGTCGATCGCGTTCGCCATGTCGGGGCCGAGCAGACCGTCCGGTTGATCGCTCGGATTGCGGAACTGATCGACGTTGTTGATCGCGGCGACGCCGATGATCAACGCGACCGCCAACAGGACGCGCGCCCAGCCGAATTCGAACGTGCTGCCGTGCAAGCGTTCGAGGATGTTGTCGAGCGGGCCGTCGATCGCGCGCACGCCATAGACGATGATCGCGACGGTCAGCACGCCGAATGTGATCAGCTCCGGCAGTTCGAAGTCCGACAGCGTCGCGCCGCGCTGCACCGCCGACGACAGCGTGAAGGCGATGCTGTTGCCGAAGAAGACCGACCAATTGATCAACAGGATCGAACTGCCGCTGCCGAATTTGAACATGCGGTGGTTGTCGGGATGGAAGATGTTCAGCACCGGCGGGTTCAGCGTGAAGATCTCCTGCACGGTCGCGAGCGGCATGTGACTCTCGGCGAGCACCTGGTCGAGCATCTTCAGATGGTTCGACGTCATCCAGAACACGAACGCGGCGAAGCCGAGGCTCGCGATCGGCAAGATCGATTTCGGCACTTGGTATTCGCCGATGTAGATCGACTCCGATGCGACGTTGCCCGGCAGTTGGTTGAGGCCGGCGAACAGCACCGTGAGGATCGTGCCGCCGATGCTGATCCAGAAGATGAACGACAGCGCGTCGATCGAACGGATGACCGAGGCGGCTTGAATGCTGAGCGACTGGACCTGCGGGACGCTGCCGTCGTGCGCGGCGACGCCGGGGTCGAGGTCGCTCATCGAGCGACGGCTGCCGGCACGTTCGATATCCGCGCATCGATGAACTGCTGAATCTCGCGCAGCGCCCGGCGCCCTTCCGGAATGAAGTCGGCGAACATCGGGAACACGTGCGGCATCCGGTGCCAGACTCTCACCGTCGCATCGACGCCGTGGGCGCGCGCGCGTTTCTCGAGCCGGCGCGAATCGTCGAGCAGGATCTCGGTAGAGCCAACGTGAATGGAAAGGGGCGGCAGGCCGGTGAAATCGGCGAACAACGGCGACAGGTCGGGGTCGGCCGGTTCGTGGTGCGGCGCGTACATGCGTGCCGCGTCGTCGACGCGGTGCGCCGGCAGCATCGGATCGCGGCGCTCGTTCGTGCGCATCGATGCGCCGCTGCCGGTGAGATCGGTCCACGGCGACAGCAACACGCCCGCCGCCGGCAGCGGCAGGCCGCGGTCGCGCGCGCGCAGCAGCGTCACCAGGGCCAGATTGCCGCCGGCCGAATCGCCGGCGATGACGAGCGAGGCCGGATCGATCGCGCGGGCGAGCAAGGCGCGATAGGCGAGCAGCGCATCATCCGGCGCGGCCGGGTAGACGTGTTCGGGCGCGAGACGATAGTCGATGACGGCCACGTCGCAGTTCGTCAGCGTCGCGAGCCGCGCGGCGATGCCGCGATAGACGCGAGGCGAGCCGACGAAGTAACCGCCGCCGTGACAATAGAAAATCACGCCGCGGCGCGTGCCGTGCACGCGCGTCCATTCCGTCGCGACACCGTTCAATTCGTCGGCGTGGCGCGACAACGTCGGCGGCAATTTGCGGTCGCCGAGCCGATCCATTCGGGTGCGCGTCGCTGCGATCGCCTCGGGCGTCAGGACGAGTTTCGCCAGTCGCCGCTTGCTCGCGACGCGAATGACGGTGTTCAGCACGTGGCCGCGCAGGCTTGCCATGAAGTTCCTTCGTATGCGCCGGGTATCTCGGGTGCCGCACGAGTCTGCGGCGCGACCCTTCGGCTGTTCTCATCGTGTAGGGCGCGGCGAATCTAACGAACTAGGGAACGATTCGACAAGGTGCCGGCCGCTGTGCACCGGGAAGACCGCATCTCGCGGCAGAGGACCGAACGGATCCGCGCGACGGCGCCGGGCGCGCCTTGTTCGACTCGGCTCACCTTGTCCGCCACGCCTTGCGTTGCTAGCCTGCGACGCTCTTCACTCGAACGCAGCTGGGGTAGACATGAAGCTCGGACTCATCGCCGGTTACTCCGGCAAACGGATCAGCATCCCGATCGACGCGATCAAACACGCCGAATCGCTCGGCTACGAGTCGGTGTGGACCTCGGAAGCGTACGGCTCCGACGCCGTGACGCCGGCCGCGTGGATACTCGCGCACACGTCGAAGATCAAGGTCGGCACCGCGATCATGCAGATGCCGGGCCGCACGCCGGCGATGGCGGCGATGACGGCGATGACGCTGTCGCAGCTGTCGAACAATCGCTTCATCGTCGGCCTCGGCGCGTCGGGTCCGCAGGTCGTCGAAGGCTGGCACGGCGTGCCGTACGGCAAGCCGGTGACGCGCCTCAAGGAATACATCCAGGTGATGAAGAAGATCTTCGCGCGCGAAGACGTGCTGACGTTCGAAGGCAAGGAGTATCAGATTCCGTATCACGGACCCGGCGCGACGAATCTCGGCCGGCCGTTGAAGAGCATCATGCAGGTCGAGGACAAGATCCCGATCTATGCCGCCACGCTGACGCCGGCGGGTGTGCAAGCCGCGGCCGAAGTGGCCGACGGTTTCTTCCCGATCTGGATGGATCCGGACAAATACAGCGTGTTCAAGGATCCGATCGAGAAAGGGCTCAAAGCTGCGGGCGGCGGCAAGTCGCTGAAGGATTTCGACGTCGCGCCGTTCGTCACGGTGATCGTCGCCGACGACGTGAAGCAGGCGATGATGCCGATCCGCGGCAACATGGCGCTGTACATCGGCGGCATGGGCGCGCGCGGCAAGAACTTCTACAACGACTACGCGAAGCGGCTCGGTTTCGAAGGCGCCGCGGAGAAGATCCAGGACTTGTATCTGTCCGGCAAGAAAGACGAAGCGATGGCGACGGTGCCGGAAGAACTGATCGACGCGTGCCACTTGGTCGGCCCTGCGGCGCGAATCAAGGATCGGCTGCAGCGTTGGAAAGCCGCCGCGAAACAAGGCCACGTCGGCTCGATGCTGATCGGCAGCGGCCAGCCGAAGGCGCTGGAACTGATCGCCGAAGCGTTGCTCTGACGAGACGACCGAGCCGCGCGGGAGCGGGCGGCTCGGTGTTCGATCGAGCGACTACGGACGGTTCGGTTGCGGCGTCAGACGCAGATACGGCCTGACGCTGCGCCAGCCGCGCGGAAAGCGCTTCTTCAGTTCGTCCGCGTCCGTCAGCGACGGCACGATCACCACGTCGTCGCCGTCTTTCCAGTTCGCCGGTGTCGCCACGCTGTGATATTCGGTCAGCTGCAGCGAATCGACCACGCGCAGGATTTCGTCGAAGTTGCGGCCCGTGCTGGCCGGATACGTGATCGTCAGGCGGATCTTCTTCGCCGGATCGATCACGAACAGCGAACGCACGGTTGCAGTCGTGCTCGCGTTCGGATGGATCAGATCGTACAGCTGCGACACTTTGCGATCCGCGTCGGCGATGATCGGAAAATTCACGCTCGTGCCCTGCGTTTCGTTGATGTCGTCGATCCACCGATGGTGCGAGACGACCGGATCGACCGACAGCGCGATCACCTTGACGTTGCGCTTCGCGAATTCCGCCGCGAGTTTCGCGGTGGTGCCGAGTTCGGTCGTGCACACCGGCGTGAAGTCCGCCGGGTGGGAAAAGAGAATGCCCCAACTGTTGCCGAGCCATTCGTGAAAGCGGATGCGTCCTGCGGACGAATCCTGTTCGAAATCCGGGGCGATGTCGCCCAGCCTCAGACTTGCCATGATTCGACTACTCCTGTGTTTTGCAGACCCAAATTGACGGAACGACGCGCGTGGGCTCAGCGCGGCGCCGCGATCGACACGCGCGGCCGGGCGAGCCGCTGCAACACGTCGACCATGGCATCCACCTCGTCGCACGTGTTGTAGAAGGCGAGCGACGGACGCACCGTCGCCTCGTGGCCGAACCGCCGGACGATCGGCTGTGCGCAGTGATGACCCGCGCGAACCGCGATCCCTTCGCGGCTGAGTGCTTGCCCGACGTCTTCCGGCGCATGGCCGTCGAGCACGAACGACAGCACGCTCGCTTTGTGCGCAGACGTGCCGATCAACGTGAGGCCCGGCACTGCGAGCATCTTGTGCGTCGCGTACGCGAGCAGGTCGTGTTCGTAGCGGTCGATGTTTTCGATGCCGATGTGCTCGACGTAGTCGAGCGCCGCGCCGAGGCCGACCGCGTCGGCGATGTTGCCGGTGCCGGCTTCGAATCGTGCCGGCGCGCCCTGATACGTCGTCTTTTCGAACGTGACGTCGCTGATCATGTTGCCGCCGCCTTGCCACGGCGGCATCGACTCCAATACCTCGCGCTTGCCGTACACGGCGCCGATCCCGGTCGGCCCGAAGACCTTGTGGCCCGAGAACACGTAGAAGTCGGCGTCCAGTTCCTTCACTGCGACGCGCAGATGCGACACCGCTTGCGCGCCGTCGATCAGCACGCGCGCACCGGCGCGATGCGCCATCTCGACGATCTCGCGGACCGGTGTGATGGTGCCGAGCGCGTTCGACACGTGCGACACCGCGACGATCCGCGTGCGCGGGCTCAGTAGCTTCTGATACGCGGCGAGGTCGAGGTCGCCGCGCGAATCGACCGGGATCACACGGACTTTCGCGCCGACGGTTTCGGCGAGTTGCTGCCACGGCACGATGTTCGCGTGGTGTTCGAGCCACGAGATCACGATCTCGTCGCCGTCGCGAACGAACTGACGACCGAACGCTTGCGCGACGAAGTTGATGCCTTCGGTTGCACCACGCACGAACACGATCTCTTCGCGGCCGCTCGCGCCGAGGAAGCGCGCGACCTTCTTCGCGGCAGCCTCGTACGCATCGGTCGCGCGCGCCGCGAGCGCGTGCGCGCCGCGATGGACGTTGGAGTTTTCGTGCGCGTAGAAATACGCGAGGCGGTCGATCACCGCTTGCGGTTTCTGCGTCGTCGCGGCGTTGTCGAACCAGATGAGCGGTTTGCCGTCGACGCGTTCCGATAGGATCGGAAAATCGCGCCGCACGGCGTGCACGTCGAATGCCGGGTGCGCCGATGCGTCGAATGGCGCCGTGGCCGCGTCGACGAAGTAGAAGTCGGGCCGTGCTGCCGGCGTCGCGGGGCGCAAATCGGCGTCGACGGCGCGGGTGTCGTGCGAAACCGGGTCGAGAAAATAGAACGGCGATGGCGCGGCGCGTCCGCTCACGGCCGGACCGGACGGCGGGCCGACTCGCGGCAATGCGGCCGCGAAATTCGCCGCGTGCGCGAACCACGTCGCTGCGTCGCCGACCGATGTCGGCGGGACTCCGGTGGTGCGCGACGGGAAATCGACGGCGGTGCGCGCCGCATCCGGCGCCGGCGTGTGCGGCGACGCGGCAGGCGCGATCGACGGCGCGCCCGAGGCAGAGGAATTCGCGATCGACGTCGTGCTCGGCAGAGCGGGGGTCTCTGCAGGATCGACCGCGCGCGCCGGCAGTGCGGCAAAGAACTCGTTGGCGAGTCGAGTCAGCGTCGCTTCGTCCGGCAGCAGCGCGCTCGACTGAGCATCAACGATAGGTGTGGGCGTAGTCATGGTATTTGCCGACTTCGACGTCATCGAGCACGGCGAGCGCGTCTTCGGTCAGCACCGCCAGCGAGCAATAGAGCGAGATCAGATACGACGCGATCGCGCTGCGATCGATCCCCATGAAGCGCACCGAGAGTCCGGGGCTTTGTTCGCCTGGGAGTCCGGGTTGAAACAGGCCGACGACGCCTTGCCGCTTCTCGCCGACTCGCAGCAACAAGATCTTCGATTTGCCGTCTTCGATGCGGACCTTGTCCGACGGAATCAACGGGATGCCGCGCCACGTGACGAATTGCGAGCCGAACAGGCTCACGGTCGGCGGCGGCACGCCGCGGCGCGTGCACTCGCGGCCGAATGCGGCGATCGCGAGCGGATGCGTCAGGAAGAATGCCGGCTCCTTCCACACCTTCGCCAGCAGTTCGTCGAGGTCGTCCGGCGTCGGCGCGCCGGTCAACGTGGTGATCCGCTGTGCCGGATCGACGCTCGCGAGCAGGCCGTATTCCTTGTTGTTGATCAGTTCGCTCTCTTGCCGCTCCTTGATGATCTCGATCGTGAGCCGCAGTTGTTCGCGGATCTGATCGTGCGGGCTGCTGTACAGATCAGAGACGCGCGTGTGGACGTCGAGGATCGTGGTGACGGTGGACAGGAAATATTCACGCGGGTGCTCGTCGTAGTTGACGAACGTCTGCGGTAGCTGTGCTTCGTCGCGCTCGGTGCACGCGACTTCGATGCCGCCTTCGTTTTTCACGCGGTTGAGCCGATAGATGCCCGCTTCGACCGGTACCCATTGCATCAGGTGCGTCAGCCAGCGCGGGCTGATGAGCGACATCTGCGGCGCGGTTTTCGTCGCGTTGGCGAGTTGGCGCGCGGCGTTGTCGCCGAGCGCGTGCTGTGGTTCGTAGGCCTCGGCCATTCGAGTACTCCGTTGTGGGGCGTCAATGCCCGTGATGGTGCGCGGCCCGCGGTTCGGCGATGGCCGACCGGCTTTCTACCCCACTATGTCTACTGAGTCCATAGAGTTTATCTAAGAAAGAGCGGACATCGGACTATATGCGTATAACTTTCTATTCCTTCTCGCGGCGTAAACGCGTCGTTAGGATGCGCGCCATTCGCCATGAACGGCGTCGCTTCGAACCATGGCGACACGGCGGCGAGTCGATATCAAACAAACAAGCAGCGATTCCGACCGGACCACCGGAGGCGTCCTCTACGTATGGAGACACCTCATGGAGACCCGTTTCGACAACCGACGCGATGCCCGTCGGTTCAGACCCTTCGCCGTCCGCATGCTCGCGTTCGCGCTCGTCGGTGCGGGCGCGCAGATCTGGACGGCGCGCGCGCAAGCCGACGAAGGCGCCGAAAACGCCAAAGCCGAACAGACGCAAGTGGAGACGATTACGGTGACGGCGCGGCGTCGCGCCGAAGATTCGCAAGACGTGCCGATTCCGATCGCGACGTTGAGCGGCAAGGATTGGGACGACTCGGGCCAAGTGCGGCTCGAAGATCTGAACCAGCACTTGCCGAGTACCAACGTGCAATTCGCCAACCCGCGCCAAACCAGCATCGCGGTACGCGGCCTCGGCAACAACCCGGCGAACGACGCGCTGGAGTCCAGCGTCGGCGTCTACATCGACGACGTCTACCTCGGTCGGCCCGGGATGGCCAACCAAGACCTCTTCGACGTCGATCAGATTTCGCTGTTGCGGGGACCGCAAGGCACCCTGTACGGGAAGAACACGACCGCCGGCGTGCTGAACATCTCGACGCGGCCGGCGAGCTTCACGCCGGAAGGTTCCATCGAGGCGAGCGCCGGGGAATACGGCGACGCTTCCTACTATCAAGTGCGCTCGTCGATCTCGGGCCCGTTGATCGATGATCAGCTCGCCGGTCGCATCGCGTTCTCGAAGACGATGCGCGACGGTTTCCTCGACGACGTGACCGACGGCCGCAACCTGAACGAAGCCGATCGGCAAGGCGAGCGCGGCGAACTGCTGTACACGCCCAACGAGTCGCTAAAGGTGCGACTCATCGGTGACTACAGCGAGGAGAACTCGGACTGCTGCGCATCGGTTCTCTACAGCCCGGGACCGAACGGCGGGGCGCTGTTCTATTCGAAGGTCGCGGCGGCCGGCGGCAACGTCGTGTACGACCCCGACTATCAGAAGGTGACGATCGACACGAAGCAAAACATGAAGGTTCGCCAAGGCGGCGGATCGCTACAGGTGGATTATTCGTTCGCCGACTACGACCTGACGTCGGTCACCGCATACCGCGGCTGGAATTTCTGGCCGACGAACGACGGCGACAGCATTTCGATCCCCGCCGTCATCAACGCCGGCCAGCACGTCGACGACTCGCA
>DASRZO010000161.1:0-2593 GCA_035686405.1 Pseudomonadales bacterium
AGCGCATCTTTCGTACCTCTTCGATGCCATGGGGTGATCTTGCGACCGGCGCCGAGCGCGAACGTTCGAACGCAGCGTCGAGGGATCGGCGTGTCGGATCGTCCGCCGCTGCATCGACTCGCGGTGCCGATACGCGACCCGCGCGGGCTTCAGCCGGAATCCGCCAACAACTCAATTATGGCGCTCGGACGGAGCTGCCGAACCGCGCGCCGAACGCGGCGAGTGACCGAGTCATTTCGCACCGCAACGCTTCGTATCGCGCGATGAAATCGACGCGACACGCGTTGCGCCGTTTCGGCGCACGCGCGCCCGCCATCGCGCTATGCTTACCGCAACGTGCAATCAGCCCGCGGGTGCGAGGTTCCGATGGCGGCGACACCGAGTGCAGCAACCGATCCGACGTACTGTCGGGCGCACATGAACTACGTCGTCCGCTCGGGCATCGCGGGCGCGACCGAACCGGTCGAGGTGACGATCCGCGACGGCCGCCGCGCCGCATTGCCGAATTGGCAGACGTGCGGCTTCGAGCTGATGCACCACGCAGCCGCGCTCGACGACTGGCGCGACGATGCGGCGATCGAGCGCGTGCACTACGCCGAAATGAGCGCGCTCGCGCGCGCGTCGACCGGCTGCGACTACGCGCTCGTGTCCGGCCACATCAAACGCGACCCCGAACAAGCCGCGAAGCACGCCGATCTCGGCCCGATCGAATTCGTACATTCGGATTTCGCCGCGAGCTACGGCGACAACATCGTGAACTTTTACCGCAACGCGACCGACGATGCGCAGCGCGCGCTCGCCCGCGCCGGCATCGATGCCGCTGTCGTCACGCGCGCGCGGCGCACGCTGATTCTGCAGTTCTGGCGCAACATCGGGCCTGCGGTCATGGACCGTCCGCTCGCGTTCTGCGACGCGCGCACCGTGGCCGCCGCGGAACTGCGCGCGCTGCCGGTGCACAACTACGCGGGCGGGGGCGGCTTCTTCGAGACGCTCGCTATCGCCGCGCCGCGCATCCCGTCGGCGCACCGTTGGTACGTATTTCCGGCAATGCAGCGCGACGAAGTCGTCGCGTTTCGCACCTACGACAGCGACCGCGTCGCGAGCGGCGAACCGTTCTGGACGCCGCACTCGGCGTTTTCCGACCCTGCCGTCGCGCCCGGCCACCCGAGCCGTCGCAGCATCGAACTGCGCGCGACCTGTTTGTTCCTCTGACGTCGAGACCGCGCGCGTTCGGTGCTCACGCGCGCCGCGCCGTCAGCGCAGCGCGTGCACCCACGGCAGCCGCGTGTCGTCGTACGCGTCGATCGTCGGCGCGAACGCGGCCGGCGCATCGAGGCTGCCGAGCGTCACGTCGATCACGTCCGGATGACTCGCGTTCACGCACGCGACGTGCGTGCCGCAGCGGTGACAGAAATAGCGCGTGCCGTCGGCGGACGATGCGAGCTCGGTCGGCGCGCCGCGCGTGTAGCGAAAGCGCGCGACCGGCACGACGAGCCACGTGACGAACGGTGCCGCGTGTACGCGCCGGCACATCGTGCAATGACAATTCGCCGTGAGGTAGTCGCCCGCTTCGATCGCGAATCGCAACGCGCCGCAGAAACAACCGCCGTCGATCGTCATGTGAACCTCTCGATATGGGCGAGCGCAGCGAAGCCGACACGCATCGCGACGCAGGTGACCTGCCGCCCGCATTTGTCTACGCTCGGCGGACCTCGGGGGGAACCGCCATGAGCAACGAACCATACGTTCTGATCACCGCCGACACGCACGCCGGCGGCAGCCACGCCCAGTACCGCGAATATCTCGATCCGAAATACCGCGACGCCTTCGATCAGTGGCGCGGCGGCTACAAGAACCCGGCGCAAGAGCACTACGGCAGCAAGAAGCTGCGCAACTGGGACTTGGAGATTCGCACGAAGGACCAGAACAGCCAAGGCGTCGTCGGCGAGGTGGTGTTCCCGAACACCGTTCCGCCGTTCTTCCGCAAGAGCATCGTCACGACGCAGCCGCCGCGGCCGGAACATTACGAATACGCCCTCGCCGGCATCCGCGCCCACAACCGTTGGCTCAAGGATTTCTGCGACCAGGATCCGCTGCGCCGCGCCGGGATCGGCCTGATCCTGCCGAACGATCTCGACGAGGCGATCAAAGACGTCGAGTACATCGCGCAGGCGGGGCTGCGCGGCGGCGTATTGCTGCCGCTGATCCCGCCCGATTGCGGCTGGTTGAAACCGTTGTACGACCCGGCGTGGGACAAGGTACTGGCCGCGATCCAAGATCACGACCTCGTCATCAACCAGCATTCCGGCCAAGGCTCGCCGAACTATGGCGAAGGTCCGGTGCCGGAAGCGCTATGGATCTCCGAAGTCACGTTCTACTGCCAGGCCGGTTTCCGACACTTACTGATGAGCGGCGCGTACGAGAAATTCCCGCGGCTCAAATACATCCTCACCGAGAGCGGCTGCGGTTGGGTCGGCGACATGCTGAAGTCGCTCGACCGCATCCACATGGGCTTCAAGCGCGGCTCGATCGGCGAGATGACGTACGCAGGCATGCAGTGGGTGCTGAAGGACAAGCCGAGCGAATACGCCGC
>DASRZO010000162.1:0-10987 GCA_035686405.1 Pseudomonadales bacterium
CGCCGGTTTCGTCACGCCGCGGTCGGCTGTACGATAGCGCGCCTTTGCGCCACCTCATCCCCCCGCAATGCACGCAATGATCAACATGGCGCTTCGCGCCGGCCGTCGCGCGTCGCAGATCATCGTGCGCGCGATGGATCGGATCGATACGCTGACCATCGTCGAAAAGGATCGCAACGATTTCGTCTCCGAAGTCGATCGCGATGCCGAAGACGCGATCGTCGAGACCCTGCACAAGGCCTACCCCGATCACGGCATCGTCGGCGAAGAACGCGGCGAGAGCTTCGCCGGCGCCGAGTACACGTGGGTCATCGATCCGCTCGACGGCACCACCAACTATCTGCACGGCGTTCCGCACTTCGCGGTGTCGATCGGGCTGAAGTACCGCAACCGGCTCGAACACGCGGTCGTCATCGATCCGGTACGCAACGAGGAGTTCGTCGCGTCGCGCGGCGGCGGCGCACAGTTGAACGGCAAACGCATTCGCGTGAGCTCGCGCAACCGCATCGACGACGCGCTGCTCGCGACCGGCATTCCGTTTCGCGACGTCGCCGAGCACCTCGACGCGTACATGGCGATGCTGAAGACGTTCACGGCACAGTGTCGCGGCATTCGCCGCGCCGGCTCCGCTGCGCTCGATCTCGCGTACGTCGCGGCCGGCCGCTACGACGGCTTCTGGGAACTCGGACTGAAGCCATGGGACATGGCCGCCGGTGCGCTGCTGATTTGGGAGGCCGGCGGCTTCGTCAGCGACTTGGTCGGCGGCGAGCGCTTCATGGATACCGGCAACATCGTCACCGGCAATCCGAAAGTATTCAAAGCGATGCTGCAGAACATCCGGCCGACGCTGTCGCCGGCGCTGGCTCGAGGTTGAGCAGACGGATCGATTAAGGCGCGTCGTCGCGCGCCGACTTCTCCGGAAGCATGAGATCTTCGCGCGTGTTACCGAGCGCGAGCACGATGCCGGCTGCGACATAGGTCGACGAGTACGTTCCGAACACGATGCCGACGATCAGCGCGATCGAGAATCCGCGCACCGACTCGCCGCCGAACAGGAAGAGCGCAATGACGACGAGCAGCGTGGTGAACGACGTCATGATCGTCCGGTCGAGCGTCTGCGTCAGCGAGATGTTGATGATCTCGATCGGCGTGCCGCGACGGAGCTTGCGGAAGTTCTCGCGGATCCGGTCCGCGACGACGACCGTGTCGTTCACCGAATAGCCGATCACCGCGAGTACCGCGGCCAACGTCGGCAGATCGAACGTCCACTGAAAGATCGAGAACATGCCGATCGTCACGACCACGTCGTGGATCAACGCGACGACCGCGCCGATGCCGAATTTGCTGGTGAAGCGGAACATCATGTAGACCATGACCGCCGCGAGCGCGGCGATCATCGCGAGGCCGCCGCTCTCGCGCAGTTCCGCGCCCACCGCCGGACCGACGAACTCCGACCGCCGCAGGTCGACACCGGGATACTTGTCGGCGAGCGCGCTCTTCACGTGATCGGCCAGCAGCGCCTCCGACTCCCCTTTCTGCGGCGGCACGCGAATCAGCACGTCGCGCTCCGAGCCGAAGTGTTGGACCACCGCTTCGTTGATGCCGGCGTGTTCCAGCGACGTGCGCACGTCTTCGGCGACCACCGGTTGCGAGAATTGGACTTCGACCAAGGTGCCGCCGGTGAAATCGAGCCCGTAGTTCAAGCCGTGCCAGAAGAACGACACGAGCGAGACCAACGACAGCACGATCGAAAATACGGCGCCGTGCTTGCGCAGCGCCATGAAGTTGATGACGCGTTGCGGCGTGCTCATACGTACAACTTCTTCAAGTTGCGGTTACCGAACGCGAGATTGACCATCGCGCGCGTCACGGTGATCGCGGTGAACATCGACGTGATGATCCCGAGCGTCAGCACCACGGCGAAGCCCTTGATCGGACCGGTGCCGAACGCCAGCAACACCAGCGCGACCAACAAGTGCGTGATGTTCGAGTCGACGATCGTCGTGAACGCGCGGTCGAAACCGGCCGTAATCGCCGCTTGCGGCGGGCGTTCGCGCGCCTCCTCGCGGACGCGCGAGAAAATGAGCACGTTGGCGTCGACCGCCATACCCATCGTCAGCACGATGCCGGCGATGCCGGGCATCGTCAGCGTCGCGCCGAGCACCGACATCAGCGCAACCAGCAGGATGACGTTGACCGCGAGCGCGATGTTCGCAATCAACCCGAACGCCTTGTAGTAGATGACCATGCACAAGAGCACGAGCACGTAGCCGCCGAGCGCAGCGTGCAGACCCGCGCGGATGTTGTCCTCGCCGAGGCTGGCCCCGACCGTACGTTCCTCGACGATGTACATCGGTGCCGCGAGCGCACCGGCCTTGAGCAAGAGCGCGAGGTCGCGCGCTTCGCCCAAGCCCACGCCGGTGATGCGGAAGCGATAGCCGAGCGCCGAGCGAATCGTCGCCACGTTGATCAGCCGTTTTTCTTCGACGCTGAAGTTCTCGACGGTTTCCTTGCCGTCCGCGCCGACGACCGTGCGTGAGCGCGGCTTCAGCTCCTTGTACAGGATTGCCATCTGATTGCCGACGTTCCCCTTCGTCGCGTCGTTCATGCGCTCGCCGCCGGTGCTGTCGAGCGTGATCGATACCTGCGGCAGGTTGTTCTGCGGATCGTAGTCCTGCGTCGCGTTCGTCACGCGATCGCCGGTGACGATGTTGCGTCGCTCGACGACGATCGTGCGGCCTTCGTAGGGGTAGCTCTCCGTTTCCGACGGCCGCGCGTCCTGCTTCGCGACCAACCGGAACTCCAAGTTCGCGAACTTGTTCAGGATGCGTTTTGCTTCGGCGCTGTCCTGTACGCCGGGCAAGTCGACGACGATGCGCGAGCGGCCGAGGCTCTGCACCAACGGTTCCGATACGCCGAGTTCGTTGACGCGGTTGCGCAGGCTCTGCAGGTTCTGCGAGATCGCATAGGTCTCGATCTCTTTGATCTTCGCATCCTTCAACGTCATCAACAGGGCCGGTTTGCCGTCGACGTCGCGCTGCAAGATCTGATAGTCGTGATATTCCTGCTCGATCGCGGTCTTTGCCTGATCGCGGGTCGCCGCGTCGTAGAACGTGAGGCTGACCTTCGTACCGTCGACCATGTCGTTCGACGGCACATAACGCAGCCTCGCTTCGCGCAAGATCCGCCGCAGGTTGTCCTCTTCGCTCTTCATGCGGTCGGCAATCGCCTTCGGCATGTCCACTTCGAGCAAGAAATGCACGCCGCCGGACAAGTCGAGGCCGTACGACATCGGCTTGCCGCCGAGCGCCTGCATCCACCCCGGCGTCGACGAGGCGAGGTTCAGCGCAACGACGTACTGCGACTCGGTCCCATCGGAGTTCTGCAGCGCCTTCTGCACGATCTCGCTGCCGCGCAGCTGGTCGTCGCTCGCATACAGGCGCAGCAGCGCCGTCTTCGTGTCGACGTGTGTACCTTTTATACGGATGTTCGCGGCTTCGAGGGCCTTCGTCGCCCTGTCGACGATGTCCGGCGTCATTTGCGTGTCCGCCGCTTCGGCGCGGATCTGCAGTGCGTAGTCCGGCGGGAACAAGTTCGGCGCGGCGTAAACGGCACCCACCAAGATGATGAACGCGATGCCGAGATATTGCGCCAGCGAATAGGTGTTAGGCGCGCGCGCAGGACCCGTCGAAAGACCGAGCAGCGTGTCGGTGAGGCGACTCATCCGTGAAGTCCGCCGCAGCCGCCCTGGGTCACTTCTCGTCCAACGACTTCAACGTGCCCTTCGGCAACGTCGCGCCGACCGAGCTTTTTTGAATGCGCAGCTCGACGTTGTTCGAGACCTGAAGCTTCACGAAGTCGTCTTCCACTTTCGCGATACGACCGACGATGCCGCCGGCGGTGACGACTTCGTCGCCTTTCGCGAGTCCCGCCATCAACGTTTGATGTTCTTTGCGGCGCTTGCTCTGCGGCCGCCACAACAGGAAGTAGAAGATCGCGACGAACCCGACGAGCAATACGAGATCCATCACGCCTGGACCGGGTGCTCCCGCGCCCGCATCGGCCGCGTACGCTGCGGTCTCAAATAGATTCATCCTGGGAATTCCAACCGTTGTGCAGGGTCTCGATGAGGCTGCGAAATGTACCCATTTCGATGGCCTCGCGCAAACGACGCATCAGCGTCTGGTAGTAGTGCACGTTGTGTATCGACATCAACACGCTCGCGAGGATTTCGCCGCACCGATCGAGGTGATGCAGGTAGCCGCGCGAGAACTTCGAACACGTATAGCAGTCGCAGTGCGCGTCGAGCGGTGCCGGGCTGTCGCGGTGTTTTGCGTTGCGGATCTTCAGCACGCCGCGCGACGTGAAGATGTAGCCGTTGCGCGCGTTGCGCGTCGGCAGCACGCAATCGAACATGTCGACACCGTGAGCGACCGCCTCTACGAGATCGGCAGGCGTTCCGACCCCCATCAGATACCGCGGCCGATCCACCGGCATCGCCGGCAATAGGCCGTCGAGCACCGCATGCATCTCGTCCTTCGACTCGCCGACCGACAAGCCGCCGATCGCGTAGCCGTCGAAGCCGATCGTCAGCAGTTGCTGCAGCGATTCGGCGCGAAGATCGGCGTACATTCCGCCTTGCACGATGCCGAACAGTGCGGCCGGGTTGTCGGCGTGCGCTTCGCGACTGCGCAGCGCCCAACGCACCGACAACTCCATCGACTCGCGCGCTTGCGCGTGCGTCGCCGGATAGGCCGTGCACTCGTCGAATGCCATCACGATGTCGGCGCCCAAATCGCGCTGCACGCGCATCGAGATCTCGGGCGATAGGAATACGCGATCGCCGTTCACCGGCGATTTGAACTCGACGCCCTCTTCGCGCAGCTTGCGCAACGCCCCCAGACTCCAGACCTGAAAGCCGCCCGAATCCGTCAGGATCGGTCCGGGCCAACTCATGAAGCCGTGCAAACCGCCGAGATCGGCGACGATCTCGGCGCCCGGCCGCAGCATCAAATGGAACGTGTTCGCGAGCACGATCTGCGCGCCGAGATCGGTGAGCTGCGCCGGCGTCAGCGCCTTCACCGTGCCGTAGGTTCCGACGGGCATGAACGCCGGCGTCGCGAACGCGCCGTGCGCGGTCGTGACGCGTCCCGACCGCGCCGCGCCGTCGCGCGCCTGCAATTCAAACCGCATCATCGCCTCCGTCGGCGCGGCGAGCGATGAACATCGCGTCGCCGTAACTGAAGAATCGATAGCCGTGCGCAACCGCTTGCGCATACGCGTCCAGCACGCGTCGACGCCCGGCGAAGGCCGCCACCAACATCAGCAACGTCGACTCGGGCAAATGGAAGTTCGTCAGCAGCGCGTCGACCGCACGAAAGCGGTGGCCCGGCACGATGAAGATGTCGGTCTCGCCGTCGAACGGCCGGACTGCACCGCCGCGCGCCGCGGTCTCGAGCGCGCGGACCACCGTCGTACCGACCGCGACCACGCGTCCGCCGCGGCGCCGGCACGCGTCGATCGCCGCGACGACGTCCACGCCGATTCGGACCCGTTCGCTGTGCATGCGATGCGCCGCCAGGTCGTCGCCGCGCAACGGCTGAAACGTGCCCGCGCCGACGTGCAACGTCAGCCGTGTGATCGCCACACCAGCGGCTTCGCAACGCGCCAATACCGCAGCGTCGAAATGCAGCCCCGCGGTCGGCGCGGCGACCGAACCGCGCGTCGTCGCAAACACCGTCTGGTACCGCGCCTCATCGGCTTCGTTGGGATCGCGCTCGATGTACGGCGGCAACGGCACGCGACCGCACGCGTCGACGACCGAATCGACGTCGCGCGCAAACTCGAAGCGGTACAAGTCGCCGTCGCGATCGACCACCGTCAACGGCTCGTCGTTCGGCGCCAGATAGATCTGCCGGCCGACCTTCAGCGGCTTGCTGACGCGCACCTGACAGAGCGCCTCGCGCGCGCCGACGATGCGCTCGATCAACAGCTCCGCCGTTCCGCCCGAATCTTTACGCCCAAGCAGCCGGGCACGAATCACGCGCGTGTCGTTCAGTACCAGGAGATCGCCGCGTTCGAGCAGATCGGGGAAATCGACGAAGCCTCGGTGCTCGAGCGTTCCGCGCGACGGATCGAGCGCCATCAGGCGGCTGTCGGCGCGCCTCGGCAGGGGCGTCTGCGCGATCAAGTGCGGCGGCAATTCGTAGCGAAAGTCGCTGCGCGTCAACGGCATTGGCTGTACCGACCAATGGGCGATTCGAAGGGGCCGCGAGTCTACGCGACACCCAGGCGTTCGACCAGCGGCGACGACGCCACTATCCTGTCTCCCTTTTTCGGCCGCGAGGTTTGCATGCAGTGGGCGTTCAGGGCAATGCGCGCGGCGATCGCGGTCACGGTCGCGTCGTACGCACACGCCGTGGCGTTGCCGCCGGACGCGCAGCAGCGCGTCGGTACTGCGACGTTCGAGGTGGTGATGGAAAAGCCGCAGCAAGACACGCTGTCGTACGAGCGGCCGCTGCAGCTCGACCTCTTGCCGTTCTCGCAGCGCACGGAACAGTACCAGTCCATCGGCACTGCGTTCGCGATCGGCGAGCATCGCTACGTCTCGGCCGCGCACGTCATGAACGCCGGCTTCCAGAGCCAGTTCGGCGAACCGGCGCTGCGCGATGCGAACGGCCGCGTGTTCAAGCTCGACAAAGTGCTCGCGTATTCGTCGAGCGAGGATTTCGTCGTATTCACGTTGCAGGACGATCCCGCGACCGGCGCGTGGCCGGTGAACCGCAAGCCGACGCTGAACGAACCGATCTTCGCCGTCGGCAACGCGCTCGGCGAAGGCATCGTCGTTCGCGACGGACTCTTCACGTCGCAAACACCCGAGCAGCTCGACGGCAAATGGAAGTGGATTCGCTTCTCCGCGGCAGCATCACCCGGCAACAGCGGCGGACCGCTGCTCGATCAGGAAGGCCGCGTGATCGGCATCGTGCTGCGCAAATCGCCGAACGAAAACCTGAATTACGCCGCACCGATCTCGCTGGTGCTCGACGCGCCCCACGACCACGCGCACATCGAAGGTCTAGTCACCTATTGGCTGCCCAACTTCGATCGTAAGGAGACTCAGCGCATTTCCTTCGACATCCCGATGCCGGAGACGTACGGCGAGCTCGCCGCGACGCTGACGAAGAACATGCACGCGCGCTACGACGAAATGCAGCGCGACCTGCTGACCAAGAACGCGGCGGACATCTTTCCGAACGGCGACGGTTCGCAACAACTGCTGCACACCGTCTACACGACGTCGCTGCCGTACCTCATCTCGCGCAACGCCGACGGTACATGGGACGCGATGTCGTCCAGCCAGACGGCCGACGCGACGCTGCCGAACAACGGCGCGGTGGCGATCAGCGGGTTAGGCGGCGCAATGCTCGGCCACGTGCGCCTGCCCGACGACGTGACGCACGCGGCGCTCGACAACGACTCGCACACGTTGATGGACTACCTGCTGAAGGCCGTACCCCTCAAGCGGCCCGTTGGCGCCGATCAAGTTCGGATCACGTCGCTCGGCGACGCGCAATCGCAAACGCCCTTTACGGATTCCTACGGCCGCGTCTGGCAACTGCGGGTATGGAACATCGGCTTCGAAGACGCGGTGATCGTCGGGTTGTCGATGCCGGTTCCCGACGGCTACATCGTACTGATGCGCGGCGCGACGACGGCGTCGACACACGACACGGTGCTCGATCTGCGCGCGCTGACCGATTTCATCTACGTCTCGCTGACCGGAAACTTGGCGCAATGGGCGGAATACCTGGGGAACAAGGATCGTCTGCCGCCGCAACTCGCGAACGTGCAGATCGACTACAAAAACGGCAAGGCCTTCACCTATCGTTCGAAGCGGCTGGAAGCGTCCGTCGCGCAACCGATCGTGAAGAACGCCAACGACACGATCCTGACCCTCGAGACGGCGTACTTCGCCGACGCAGGCAAAGTCGTGTGGGACGTCGCCGGCCTTTCGATCGCGGAGAAGAATCCGAGCGGCGCCGGCTTCGATATCAGCCGCCACGCGCGACCGCCGGACACGCTGCCCGATTCGTATCGCACGACCTGGGCCAAGATGGTCGGACGCGACTATCCGTTCGACGCGACGATCGTCGACGCCAACGGCACCACCTCCATCGCCGCGATCTATCCGTATCCGAAGCCGACCAACGCAACCGACGATGCGTCCGTCGACGTGCTGTACGAAGTGCGCTACTGGACCGGCGGCAAACACACGCAGCAAGACATGGACGCGGCGCTCGTACATCTGCTGCAAGGTGTGAAAGTGATCGACGATCACCGCGGTTCGAATTGACCCCCGCGAACGCCTTCGCTACGCTCGCGACCCTCTCCTGCCTGGGTGGCGAAACTGGTAGACGCGCCAGACTCAAAATCTGGTGGTGGTGACACCGTGTCGGTTCGATTCCGACCCCAGGCACCAACAGCAGCCTGGGTACGGTTGTGGGTAGCAATCCGAGAAACGGCTAAAGAGCCGGCAGGTACCCACAGTCTTGGCACTGACCGATGCGCGCATTCGCCACGCCAAACCGCGTGAGCGGGACTACAAGCTCGCAGACGGTAAGGGCCTCACCTTTCTCATCAAACCGACGGGCGCGAAGCTGTGGCGTTTCCGCTATCGCCTCAACGGCCGCGAGAACATGTTGTCCGTCGGCAAGTATCCCGACACATCGCTTGAGCTCGCTCGGGATCGCCGCGATGCGCGCAAGCTACTCGCAAAGGACATAGACCCCAGGCAGCGCGCAAACGCGGACAGCATCTAGGACGACCAAGGAAGCTAGACCCGCGGCAGTTGGATCACGCGAAGGAACTCATCGATCAGGGCAAGTCGCGAAATGAGGTCGCCCGATTGCTGAAGGTCGACCCTGCGACGTTGTATCGTCGACTACGAGGAAGTTAGCAACCAAGTAGCTGAATTCGAGTTTGCTTCGATGGAGCCAACCACAGATGACCACGCGTGATCGTTGCCGGAATGTCGCTCCGTCCAGCATGGTCGTTGCTGCATCGCTGCTGGTCGTCCTCGGAGTTGAGGCGACGGCCGCGCCGCCGATAGCTTGCGCCTTGTACCGCTTCAAGAACGCCGACGGTGTTCTCGAACTCTCGAACTCGATCCCGCCCGACCTTGCTAACGATGGTTACTCCTGCCTCAACAAGGACGGTGCGGTCGTTCAGGTCGTCCCGCCGAAATTGGCGCCCGGCGAACAGGCCCAACGCGATCGCGAGCTTGAGGCAGAGAAGGCCGCGAAAGATGCCGGCCTTCCGCGCCCACGAACCGATGAAGAGTTGATGAAGCTCTACTCGTCGCCGCGCGATGTCGAAGAAGCGCGCGAACGGACGATATCGGCGATCGATGCGGCGACCGCTACGAGCAAGACGAACCTCGAGAGTCTGAGATCGAAGAGACAACGACTCGAGGAGCAGGCGGCCGACCGCGAACGAGCGGGTTTAGCGCTGTCGCAGATACTCGCCGACTTGCAGATCGTCAAGGCGCAGATCGATGAAGGTGCAAGCGAGATTGAGGGGCTACAACTCAAGAAGCAGCACGCCGTTAGGCAATTTGAACTCGATCTCGATCGGGTCAGGCAGCTGTATCCTGACGCAAGGGTCTCCACATCAAAACAGTGACCGCAACCACGGTTAACAACGAGTACCTGCGCGAGGAACTGAGAAAGGAGTTTGGCGCGATGTCACAGACCGTCGATGACCTTCTGCTTGATCTGCTGGAGTGGATTGGATCGCACCGCCGTCCCTATGCCGAAGTACTCAGGGTGTGGCGCACGTCATGCCCCCGACTTCCGATCTGGGAAGAAGCGAATGATCGTGGTTTCATCGAACATCACGTTGAGCAAGGGCAAGCGGCACTCGTCTCCGTTTCGTATCTGGGCATCGAGCATTTAGAAGCATCCGGTCGACAGGTGAGTTCCCACCGTTTGCCTTTAGGCTGACGGCTCAGATAAGGGGCCGCGTCGAGGGGGGGGGGATGCCAATTGGAGGACTCCCCAGAACATTTCGGGCACTCTTCGACGTGTCCCCGCACCCAGGCCGACCGCGCGCTCGAAGTATGCAAATGAGCTGCAATCTTGCGTCTGCAGGAAATCGTCTCGTAGATCTTCGCCAACCATCAAGCGGAGGGGACGAGCGGCGCCCCGGTTGCTGGGCTACTCCTTGCCGTCGAATACGACCTTCCCGGAGTCATAGTCGTACGGCAGCGAATAGTGTTCATGCCAAACGAGCCAACGACCATCGATTCTCTTGAAGACCATGGTGAACCGCGCAATCTCGCTGTGTGGCACTTTGCGCTCGGGATCTGTGTAAGTGACGTGCGCGACGCACACGGCAATCGCCAAATCGTGATCTACGGTCAACGCCTCGATCGTTGTTTCTTGGTGGTTTTTCCACTCGGGCAACATGAGGGAACGAGTGTATTTTTCAAATGCATCAAAGCCTTTTATCGGCTCTGCAGTTTCCCCCTCGAAATAGATCGTCTTTGGATCGCGGGGGTACAACGCAAGAAAACGGGCCGCATCCTGCGAGTTCCACGCGTCCGTCCATCGGGCAACGGTCTCGCGTATCGAATCTTCGTCGCTTGCGCTTGCGCTTGCGAGGTCAGAGACAAACAGCGTAGCGAACGGAATGAGTGCGACTAACACTCGACCGAAGGGCTTCATCGGATCTCCCAACCAATCCTCCTAGGGGGTCCACAGCCTACAAGCCAGGTTCGGACGCATGCAAGGCACGCGAGCCGCGAATCAGAATGCAGGGTAAGCTCAACGCAGCTAGGCTGTCCCCAACCATCAAGCGGAGGGGATGCGATGAATTGGCACGCTGCCGGGGCAATTGGGCAGATACTCGGATCGTTGGCGACGTTCGTGACGGTCGGCTACCTGGTGGTGCAGGTGCATGACTTCGAGAAGGACATGCAACGATCCAT
>DASRZO010000163.1:0-5785 GCA_035686405.1 Pseudomonadales bacterium
CGGCTCGCCAGTCGCGTTCTCGATCACGGTGAACGGCAGCATCGAACCGGTGTCGCGCAGTTTGAGGCGGCGCTCGATCTCGCTGCCCATCGCGTCCGGCGTCGGCACGAACGTATACCAGAGCGCCCACAACTCGCCGTCGGCGACCGCGGTACGTAGTCCCTCGAGATGGCGTCGGTCCAGCGGCGCCAAGGTGACGCGGTCGCTCGAGAGCGTGACGGTGTCGGGCCAGGGCATGGTCGTTAGTCGGTGCGTGGGTCGGAGGTCATGGCGCGCGCTGTGCGATGCGTGGTCGGCGTGCGCACGACTTCAGCGCCCCACGAACGTCGGCTGACGCTTCTCGAGGAACGACCGGACGCTCTCTTTCGAATCCTCGGTCTTACGCAATTCGCTGATTTGGCCGATCGCCCATTTGCCCACGTCGCGCCAATCCGGATCGAGCGTGCGGCGCAGACCCGCCTTCAGTGCTTTCACGGCGAGCGGCGGATTCGCGGCGATCTTGCGCGCGATCTCGAGCGCCGCCGGCAACAGTTGTTCGTGCGGCACGACGCGCGACACGAGGCCGATCTCCTTGGCCTTCGCCGCGTCGATCAATTCGCCGGTGAACAGGAGTTCCGCTGCGCGTTCGCGCCCGACGAGTTGCGCCAAACGACCGAGGCCGGCCGCGTCGCAGCACAAGCCGCGCACGACGAAGAGTTCGGCGAACTTCGCGCGCTCGGATGCGACGCGAATGTCGGCCATCAGCGCGAGCTCCATGCCCCAGCCGACCGCCGGACCGTTCACCGCCGCGATGACCGGTATGTCGGTGTGCAGCAGCGCGTCGGCGGCCGGCGTCAGACCGCCGGTCTTCTTGCCGCGCTCGATCGCTTCGGGCGGCGGGCCCGACGTGCCGCCCAAGATCTGCTTCACGTCGTCGCCGGCGCAGAACGCGCGGCCTTCGCCGGTGACGATCAACGCGCGCGCGTCGCAGGCGCGCACGACGTCTTCGATCTCCATGTACAGGGTGTACGACAGCGAGTTCATCGCTTCCGGCCGCCGCAGCGTGAGTATTCCGACGTCGCCGTCTTTCTCGTAGCTCGATTCCTTCAGATTCATCGCGTGCCTCCGCTGTCAATCGCCGAGCAGGCCGAGCGATCCGTACATCGCGAGCCCGTCGTAGTAGTTGCGTTCCGACGTGATCTTGCCGTCCTTCACGTCGTAGATCGTCACGACGTTCAGATTCACTTCGTTGCCGGTCGCCGGCGACGTGCTGCCGTCCGCGAGCGTGATCTCGGCGTCGTTGATCGCGTCCGCCGTCCATTCGACGATCGCGAAATCCTTGCCGTCGTAGATCTTGTGGATTTTGACCGCGACCTTGCCGAACGGCTTCAGCGACTTTTCGATTTCCGCGATCGCGGCATCGACGCCTTTGAATTCGCCGTTGGGATCGACGTAGCGCACGTCCGGGGCGTACAGCGTCTTCAGCGTGGCCCAGTCGCGCGCGGCGCCGGCTTCGATCTGTTTGCGCGCGATGTCGCTCGGTGTCGCCGCGGCGGCGGTTGCCGGCGTGACCGGTGCGGGTTCGGCGGCCAACGCTTGCACGGCGAGTGCGGCACACAGCGCCGTGACGAATCGCGCGAAGGCGAACGCTCTCATGACGAAGAACTCCGTTGGATCGTGTTGTCGGACGAGGTTGGTTGGAACGGCGTGAATCGCTTGAACCCGATCGTCTCGGCGCCTACTTCGGCCCGAACAAGTACCACAGGATCGGACCCAAGACCGGCAGCACCAGGATCACCACGATCCACAACACCTTCGTCCCGGTGGTCGCGCTCGTCTGCATGACGCGGACGATCGCCCAGACGTCGAGCACCAGGATCAACAGACCGATCAAACCGCCTTTCACGGTGCGTCCCTCTCCCCGATCTCTCGGGCACTTTACTGAACTTGCCGCGGTCGGCACAAATCGCCGCGGCGTGAGTTCGGCATTGCGAGTTGCTTACACAACGGTGACAGATGCGACGGCGTCTCTCCGTAGGGTGAACGTCGGGGAAAGGGGTCCCGCCGTTCGACCCATCCGTAGCGGAAGAAGCCGAGCCGAATGCTCGGCGCGACAACGACGATTCGCAGTTCCAGGGAGGCGAAACATGCGTAGGTTCGAAGCCGACATCATTCAATTCGTGCACTCGCACTTCGAGCGCCGTGTCATTCCGAGCGTGTATGGAATGCTCGACGAACTCGCGACGCCGCGGGTGATGCGCGCCGTATTGTTCCTGTCAGACGGCAGCATCGCGCAGCTGAAGCACTATCTCGAAGCCGCTCGGGCCGACGTCCGCCAAGTGCTGACGTGGGCGGAATGCGTCGTCGACATCGCGCCGGAACCGATGTTCGTGCGCGATCTGTCGATGCCGTTCGAAGCATGAACGTTCGAAGCATGAACGTTCGAAGCGTGAAGCAGCGCGTGCGATCGGGGCCGTGACCGACGCCGCGGTCGTCGCGCGCACGCAGCGCTGGATCGAACGGGCCGTCATCGGTCTCGACCTGTGTCCGTTCGCGCGCCGTCCGTTCGAGGCCGGTGCGATCGCGTACGTCGTGAGCGCCGCGCACACCGACGACGAGTTGGTTCGCGATCTCGAGCGCGAATCGTTGCGGCTCGCGGCGAGCGACCCGAACGAACTCGAGACCACGCTGCTGATTCATCCGCACGTGCTGGCGGATTTTCTCGACTACAACGACTTCCTCGACGTCGCCGACGCGTTGCTCGAAGCGCTCGATCTCGCCGACGTAGTCCAGATCGCGAGTTTCCACCCGCAGTATCGGTTCGCCGATACGACGGCAGACGCGATCGAGAATTGCACGAACCGGTCGCCGTTCCCGATGTTGCATCTCTTGCGCTGCGCGAGCGTCGAACGCGCGATCGCCGCGTTCGGCGACACCGACCGCATCTACACCGCCAACATCGCGACGCTGCGGCGCATCGGTCGATCGGGTTGGAATACGCTCGACGTCGACTGATCCGACGTCGCTTGCCATCGTGTCGCTTCCGCTGTGCAATCGGAGCGAGTCGAACGTGCACTACCCAACATGCGATGCAGAGGCACATCGACGCCGGCTCAACGGTGCACAGGAGCGACACCATGGCGAATGCGCGCGGTCCTAACGGTTTTTTCATGTTGCGCACGCCGAATTGGCGAATGGAACCAATTCGTCCGCGGCGGATCGTAGTAGTGCTGCTCGCACTGGCGGCCGCGGCGGCGCGGGCCGATTCGATCGGAGAAGTCGACACCGTGTTCAAATGGATCGGCCCGGACCACAAGATCGTCGTCGATGCGTACGACGATCCGAAAGTCGCCGGCATCACCTGTTATCTGTCGCGCGCGAAGACCGGCGGCGTGAAGGGCGCGGTCGGCGTCGCCGAAGATCTGGCCGAAGCGTCGATCGCGTGCCGCCAAGTCGGCCCGATCAAGTTCGCGCAGCCGCTGCCCGTTCAGGAAGAGATGTTCACGGAACGCATCTCGCTCGTATTCAAGAAGTTGCGCGTCGTGCGGATGGTCGATGCCAAGCGCAATACGCTCGTGTATTTGACGTACTCGGACCGCGTCGTCGACGGCTACCCGCAGAACGCGGTCACCGCGGTCGCGGTCGATCACGCGACGCCGATTCCGGTGAAGTAGACGCCGTGCAGGATTGCCAGCCCGCGAACATCATGGAACCATCGATTCCCCACGAGGGGCGACACAACATGCGTACATCGCAAACCGGTCTTTGGGTGACGACGCTGCCGCGGCTCGCAGCGGTCGGGTTGTTCGCGATTGCGTGCGCGCTGTGCGGCTGCTCGAAGAGCGACGATGCAAAGGCCGCGTCGGCGCCGCCGGTTGCGACGACCGCCGCAGCGCCGTCGGTCGGCGCACCCCCCGCGCCCGAAGCGCCGCCGCCGGCACCGACGAGCGAAGCGAAGCAATGGACGCCGAGCGCGCTCGACGAATTGCTCGCACCGATCGCGTTGTATCCGGACCCGATCCTCGCGCAAGTGCTCGCGGCGTCGACGAACGCACAGGAAGTGCTCGACGCGGGCAATTGGCTGCTCGATCACCAGGATCTCAAAGGGGACGATCTGACGAAGGCGGCCTCCGACGCCGGCTTCACGCCGAGCGTGCAAGCGCTCGTCCATTTCCCGACGGTGATGGACATGATGTGCCGCGAGCTCGACTGGACGCGGCAATTGGGCGATGCATTCGGCGCCGATCAGGCGGCCGTGCTCGCGTCGGTGCAGCGGTTGCGTGCGCAAGCGGCCGCCGCGGGCAATCTGAAGACGTCGCCGGAAATGAATGTCACGAAGACCGAGCAGAACGGCCAGCCGGTGATCGTCGTGCAACCGGCGAATCCGCAAGTCGTGTACGTCCCGCAGTACAACCCGCAAACCGTGTACGCCGCGCCGCCGCCGACCACGACGACGACTACCACGACCACGTCCGACTCGGGCATCAGTACTCAGGATGCGGTGATCGGCGGCTTGCTGCTGTTCGGCGCGGGCGTCTTGGTCGGCAACGCCATCGCCGACAATCACAACGACCACTATTGCTACCCGAACTGGGGTTACGGCGGCGTCTACTACGGACCGCGGCCGTATTACCCGCACAACACGTTCATCTATGCACCGCGATATCCGGGCTATCGGCCGACGCCCTACTACCGCGCGCCGGCGAACTATCCGTACCGGTACAACAACAACTACAACAACCGGTACGCGAACAACAACAACATCAACCGGAACATCAACAACAACGTCAACATCAACAACAACTACTTCAATCGCTTCGACGGCAACCGCAACCGCGCATCGACGTATCAGCCGCGCCCGCCGATCAATTCGCCGGCGGTCGCCGATCGCACGTCGTATCGCGGTTCGACGACGTACAACGGCGCCGATCGGCCGCGCCCGGGTACGACGCCGTCGACGATGCCGGCAGCCCGCCCGGGCCAAGGTTATGCGGGTCGCGAAGGGCAGGCGACGCCGACCGGCAGCTATCGCGGCAACGCGCAGACGGCGCAGGCGGGTCAGCGGCCGATGACGACGCAAGGCAATCAGGGCCCGCGGATCAGCCAGGCGTCCCAACAGCGTTACACGGGGGCGGGCGGCACCAACGTCGATCGCGGCTATCCGCGCCCGAGCGGTAACCGGTCGGACGCCGGTGCTACGCAGAAACAAGGCGGATCGTTCGCCGGGGTCAGCCAGGGTTCGCGGGACCGCGCGGCGAGCGATCGCGGCCGCAGCAGCATGAAGAGTGCGACGCGACCGTCGCAGTCGCAGTCGCAGCGCGCCTCGCGCGGCGGCGGCGGTGGTGGCGGCGGCAGTCGCGCCGGCGGCGGTGGTGGCGGCGGCGGCAGTCGCGCCGGCGGCGCACGGAATTGAAGGAGGCGATCATGCGGTCCGATCGAACGCACAACTCCGTCCTCCGGCTCTGGTGTCGGGCGTCCGCTGCGGCGCTGGTCGCAGCGGCGTGCTGGGCAAACGCGGCCGGGCCGCAGACGTACGACACGCCCGAGGCCGCGGTCGAGGCGCTGGTCAGCGCCGCGCGCAGTGACGATCCGAAGGCGCTGATCGCGGTACTCGGCGACGATGCGGCGCAACTCGTGTCCTCCGGCGACGACGTCGCCGATGCGACGGCGCGCGAACGGTTTGTCGATTCGTACGAGGACGCGCACGAGCTGGTGCAGGCCGGGGATGCGAAATACTTGCTCGAAGTCGGTTCGGACGAATGGGAGTTGCCGTTCCCGATCATCAAAGTCGGCGACAAGTGGACGT
>DASRZO010000164.1:0-21506 GCA_035686405.1 Pseudomonadales bacterium
CGCCGACTTCGCCGAATCGATCGACGCGAATGCCGTGCACGGCTCCGATTCGCCGCAAGCCGCGGCGCGCGAAATCAGTTATTTTTTCGCGGCCGAGGACATCTTTCCGCGTGGTTGAGGGGACCGTGACCGCCGTCGGCAACGTCAATCTGTTCGGGCTCGATCGCGCCGGCGTCGCGGGATTGTTCGATGCGATCGGCGAGCAGCGCTATCGCACCGCGCAAGTGATGAAGTGGGTGTATCACCGCGGCGTGCGCGACTTCGCCGGTATGACGGATCTGTCGAAGAAGCTGCGCGATCGCTTGAGCGAGACGACGTCGCTCGCGTTGCCCGAAGTGGTCACCGAACGCAAATCGACCGACGGCACGCGCAAGTGGGTGCTGAAGGTCGGTAACGGCAACTGTGTCGAATGCGTGCTGATTCCCGACCGTGGTCGCAACACGCTGTGCGTGTCGACGCAGGTCGGCTGCATGCTCGACTGCAGTTTCTGTTCGACCGGTAAGCAAGGTTTCAACGGCAACCTGACCGCGGCCGAGATCGTCGGTCAGGTAGCGCTCGTGTCGGATGCGCTGCGCGCGAGCGGCGACGAACGCGGCGTCACCAACGTCGTCATGATGGGAATGGGCGAGCCGCTTTTGAACTTCGACAACTCGGTGCGCGCGGCGTCGATCTTGATGGACGACTTCGCGTTCGGGATTTCGAAACGCCGCGTCACGCTGAGTACCGCCGGCGTGGTGCCCGGCATCTACGAACTCGCGAAGGTCACCGACGTTGCGCTCGCCGTGTCGCTGCACGCGCCGAACGACGAACTGCGCGACGTGCTCGTGCCGATCAATCGCAAGTACCCGATCGCCGAATTGATGGCGGCGTGCCGCCACTATCTGAGCGTGCTCGGCGAGCGGCGCAGCGTCACGATCGAGTACACGCTGATGCGCGGCGTCAACGACGCTCCGGCGCAAGCGCGCGAACTCGCGCGTCTGCTGCGCGACCTGCGCTGCAAGATCAATTTGATTCCGTTCAATCCGTTCCCGGCGTCCGGTTACGAGCGCCCGCGCGACGACGACGTGCGCGCGTTCCAGACGATTCTGCTGAACGAAGGCTACGCGACCATGCTGCGCACGACGCGCGGCGAGGACATCGCGGCTGCATGCGGGCAGTTGGTCGGCGCGGTCGCGGACCGCACCAAACGGCAAGCGCGCTACCTCGCGCGCGTGAAGGCGCAGGAGGTCGCGTGATGCGCAGCGTCGCCGTGTTCGTGGTGTTGCTGCTGCTCGGCGGCTGCGTGACGACCGAGACCGGCGACGGGCCGAAAGCCGGCACGCAGCAACAACGTTTGCAAGCCTACTTGGAACTCGCGCGCGGTTATCTGGAGAAGCGCGACTTTGCCAACGCGCGCCGGCCGCTCGAGAACGCGCTGCGCGTCGATCCCACGTCGGCCGAAGCGCACGTCTTGATGGCGACGGTCGACCTCGCGAACGGCGACAAGGAACTCGCCGACAAGCAATACCGCGAGGCGCTGCACTACGACCCGAAGAACTCGATGGCGCAGAACAACTACGGCACGTTCTTGTTCTCCGAAGGCCGCTACAAGGAAGCCGCGCAACACCTGAAGGTCGCGGCGAACGACACGTCGTACCCGCGCCGCGCGCAGGCGTACGAGAACCTCGGGCTGACGCAGCTGAAGCTGAATAAGGCGCCCGACGCCGAGCAGGCGTTCTTGCGCGCGCTGATGTTGAACAAAGTGCAACCGCGCAGTGCGTTCGAACTCGCCGATTTGTATTTCATGGCCGGTGACTTTCCGCGCGCGAAGCAATACTTCGATCAATTCAATTCGATGGCGCAGCCGACCGCGCGCAGTCTGTGGCTCGGTGTGCGCTTGAGCCGCGTGCTCGGCGACCAAGACCAACTCGCGAGCTACGCGCTGGCGCTGAAGAACCTCTTCCCGGACTCGCCCGAGTATCGGCTCTATCAGGACCGCGACTGGTGAGCGAGGCGACCGGCCCCGGCGCCATCGTCCAGAATCGCCGCGAGGCGTTGGGACTGACGCGTCAAGACATCTGCGACTCGCTGAATCTCAGCGTGCGGGTCGTCGAGGCGATCGAGACGGAGAACTGGTCGCAGTTGCCCGGGCCTGCGTTCATTCGCGGCTACCTGCGCGCCTATGCAAAGCTGTTGGAGATCGACGGCGACGCGCTGACCGGCGATTTCGATTCGCACGGCGGCGACGGGCGCGCGCAATCCATTCGTGTGGTCGGCGGTGCAGAGCCGCGTAAGCGCGGCGTGTCCGATCTGTTGCAGCGGCACCCCGGTGCGGTGTTGACCGGCGCCGTCGCGGTCGTCATCTGCGGAGTGTTCGTCGTATTGATGGCGGTGTGGCCGCAGAAATCGCAGACGGCCGCGCCGGCGGCGAGTTCGGGTCCGAGCGATTCAGCCATTCCGCGCCAAGCCGGATTCGTCGCGACGAAGGCGAATGCCGACCCTGTCAAGACGAACGCCGATGCGGCGCCGAAGCCGAATCCGGTTGCGCCCGACACGCCGGCTGTCGTGGCGGCGGCCGGCGCCAACGCGCCGAGTACGAGCATCGCGGTGCAGCCCGCCGTCGTACGCACGACGGCGAAAGATCCGAGCGGCGCGCGCCGAATTACGCCGACCGGCGACGATCGTCTGTCGTTCGCGTTTGCCGACGACTGTTGGGTCGAAGTCAAAGACGCGCAGGGCGCCAGCCTCTACAGCGACCTCGGCAAATCCGGTGGCACGCTCGAGTTGATCGGACACGCGCCGTTTCACATCACGCTCGGCAACGCGCCGGCCGTGACGCTGCAATTCAATGCGGAACGCGTGACGCTCGCGCCGCACACCCGCAACAACGTCGGCACGTTGGTGCTCGGGCAGTAGAGGAGAGCCATCATCCAATCGATTCGAGGCATGCGCGACGTGCTGCCGGACGAGGCGCGACGCTGGCAACACGTCGAACGCGCGACGATCGCCGCGATCGAGTCGTACGGCTACGAAGAAATTCGCCTGCCGTTGCTCGAGTCGACGGATTTGTTCAGTCGCGGTCTCGGCGAATCGACCGATGCGGTCGAGAAAGAGATGTACAACCTGCTCGATCGCGACGGCGAGCAACTGTCGCTGCGGCCGGAAGGCACGGCGAGTTGCGTCCGCGCCTGTCTGCAGCACGGACTGATCTTCAATCAGACACAGCGGCTGTGGTACCGCGGTCCGATGTTCCGCTACGAGCGTCCGCAGAAGGGGCGCTATCGGCAATTCGAGCAGATCGGTGCCGAGGCCTTCGGCATGGCAACGCCGGACGTCGATGCCGAACTCATTCACATGTGCGCGACGCTGTTCGAACGGCTCGGCGTGTCGGCGGCTGTGCGGCTCGAACTGAACACGATCGGGTCGGCCGCGTCGCGCCAGGCATATCGCGACGCGCTCGTCGGCTATCTGGCGCCGCGGCGCGGCGATCTCGACCCGGATAGTCAGCGACGGTTGGAGCGCAATCCGTTGCGCATTCTCGACAGCAAGGATCTCGGCACGCAGCGCGTGCTGGTCGGCGCGCCGAATCTCGCCGACTATCTCGACGACGCGTCGAAGGCGCACTTCGACGGCCTGAAGCGCCTGCTCGATGCGCTGCAGATTCCCTACGTCTTCAATCCGCGCTTGGTGCGCGGCCTCGATTACTACACGCATACCGTGTTCGAATGGGTGACCGACGAACTCGGTTCGCAAGGCACGGTCTGTGCCGGCGGCCGGTACGATGGCCTGGTCGAGCAACTCGGCGGGCGGCCGACCCCGGGCGCCGGCTTCGCGATCGGCGTCGACCGGCTGGTGTTGCTCGACGAGGCGCTGAACGCGGGGCGCACGGTCGAGCCGATTCACGGTTATTGCGTGGTGCTCGACGACGCGCAAGCGAGCTGGGCGATGGCGGTGTGCCAACAGCTGCGCGATGGCGTGCCGGGATTGCGCCTGCGCTATGGCGCCGGCGGCGGCAAGATGAAGAATCAGATGAAGCGCGCCGACGCCAGCGGCGCGCAGTGGGCGCTGATCATCGGCGAGGACGAAGTCGCGGACAATGCGACGACGGTGAAGTGGCTGCGCGCCGACGTGCCGCAGGAGCGGTTGTCGGTGCCGGCGCTGATCGAGCGCCTGAACGGTTGGATGAACCCGCCGGTGAAGCACCGGACGAGTTCGCCGCATGAATAGCCTCGACGGGTGAACGGCCGTCGGAAGAACGGAGGACGCTGACGCGTGTCGGAATATCTGACTGACGATGATCGGGTGATGATCATCCGCAAATGGTGGGACACGAACGGCGTGACGCTGATCGTGACCGTCGTGCTGGCGATCGCCGCCGTGGTCGGTTGGCGCTGGTACAACAACTACATCGAGGCGCGCGACCTGGCGGCGTCGGCGGTGTATCAGCAGTACCTCGAAGCGCGGCAGCGCGGGGCGAAGCCGGACGAACTCGCCGGAATCTTGGCGACGATGGACAAGGATTACGGTGCGTCGAGCTATCGCACGTTCACGCTGTTCTACCGCGCGTACGACGCCGTGGGTTCCGACGACTTGCCGAAGGCGACGCAGTACCTCGAGACGGCCGTCAAGGATGCGGGCGATGCGGGTCTGCGCGACATCGCGCGCTTGCGGCTCGCGCGGCTGGAAGTTCAGGTGAAGAACTACGACGCGGCGCTCGCGACGCTGCGCGCCGTGAGCGGCGACGGGTTCCGCTCGTACGCGGCCGAACTCAAGGGCGACATCCTGCTCGACCAGGGCAAGCGCGACGAAGCGCTGCAGGCCTATCAGGCGGCTAAGGCCGCGGCGGATCCCGGTGAACCGCAACCCGTTCTCGACATGAAGATCGTGGACCTGGCGAAGCCGAATGCCGCACCTGCTCCGTAATTCGATCGCCGTTCTCGCAGTAGCGGCGCTCGCGAGCGGCTGCAGCTGGTTCTCGTGGTTGCCGTGGGTCGACAAGAAACCCGATCCGGACGCGCCGGCCGAACTCACCAACTACAAAGCGGAAGTGAAGATCGACGAGATCTGGAGCACGTCGGTCGGCGACGGACTCGGCAAGCAATACATGCGTCTGCCGCCGGCGGTGCTCGCCGAGCGCGTATTTGCGGCCGACGGCTACGGCTACGTCGAGGCGCGCGACCGCTTCAGCGGTAAACGGATCTGGAAAGCGCGCATCGGCCCGAGCGGCAAGGGCATGTTCTCGTTCCTCAACCCGTTCGACCGTACGGACTACAGCTACGTCACCGGCGGCGTCGGCGCCGGCGAAGGGCTGGTGTTGCTCGGCACGACGACCGCCGAAGTCGTTGCGCTGTCGGCGGCGGACGGTTCGCCGCGTTGGCGCGTGGCGATGTCGAGCGAAGTGTTGGCGCCGGCGACGACCGGCGAGGGCTTGGTGTTCGTGCAGACCTCCGACGGCCGCATGGTCGCGCTCGATGCGCAAGACGGCTCGCGCCGTTGGACGTTCGATACGCAAGTGCCGGTGTTGTCGTTGCGCGGCACTGGGTCGCCGCAATATGCCGGCGGCATCGTGGTCGCGGGCTTCGCGAACGGCAAAGTCACCGCGTTTCGGGCGGCGACCGGCGAACCGATTTGGGACGCGCGCGTGATGCTGCCGCAAGGCCGTTCCGAACTCGATCGGATCGCCGACGTCGACGGCGATCCGGTGATCACGCCGAACGCGGTTTATGCGGCGAGCTTTCAAGGCCGCGTCAGCGCGATTCGTCCGTCGGACGGTACTGAGTTGTGGGAGCGCGACACGTCGACGTACGTCGATGTCGGCGAGGGCGGCGGCCAGATCTACATCGTCGACGACAAGAGCGTGATCACCGCATACGACGAGCGCACGTCGAGTGTCGCGTGGGAACAGCGGGCGCTCTTCAAGCGCGGACTCACCGGTGCCGCAGCGATCGGCGACTACGTGATCGTCGCCGACTCGGAAGGTTTCGTGCACGTGCTCGCGCAAAGCGACGGCCATCTCGTGGCACGCCGCAAGATCGACGGCTCCGGCATTCGGTCGCGACCCGTGGTCGGCGACGACGTCGTCTACGTGATGGGGAACAGCGGCGATTTCGAAGCGCTGAAGATCAAGCCGATCAAGAAGAGCTGACGCCGCCGCGGCGTCGAGTTGGGTAATGCGATGACGCGCGTCGTAGCGCTGGTAGGACGTCCGAACGTCGGCAAGTCGACGTTGTTCAACCGACTCACGCGCCGGCGCGACGCGTTGGTCGCCGATGCCCCCGGGCTCACGCGCGACAGACGCTATGGCGTCGCCACGCTCGGCGACGTCGACTGCACGTTGATCGACACCGGTGGTCTCTTCGACGACAGCGCAGTCGGTGCGTTGATGGCGAAGCAGGCGCAGTTCGCGATCGACGAAGCGGATCTCGTCGTCTTCGTCGTCGACGCGCGCGCCGGCCTCACGCCCAGCGACATCGACATCGCCGAGCAGCTGCGTCGCAGCAGCCGCACGGTGGTTCTCGCGGTCAACAAGATCGACGGCGTCGAGGTGGAAAACGCCGACGCCGAGTTCGCGCGGCTCGGCTTCTCGCCGCGCGTATCGATTTCCGCGGCGCACGGGCGCGGCATCGGCGCGCTGCAAGCGGCGCTGCGCGATGCACTGCCGGCGGAACCGGTCGCAGCGGCGCCCGTCGAAACGGCGGCCGTCGGAGCGGACGACGCGTCGAAGCGTGTACGCGTCGCGGTGATCGGACGGCCGAACGTCGGCAAGTCCACGTTGATCAATCGTTGGCTCGGCGAAGAGCGGCAGATCGTGTTCGACGCGCCGGGCACGACGCGCGACTCGATCGAGATTCCGTTCGATCACGACGTCGGCCGCTTCACGTTGATCGACACCGCCGGCGTGCGCCGCAAGGGCAAGGTCGACGACGTCGTCGAGAAATTCTCCGTCGTCAAAGCGCTGGCGGCGATCGATTCGGCCGAGGTCGCGGTGCTCGTGATCGACGCGGCGGAAGGTCTGGTCGAACAGGATCTGCATCTCTTCGGTTATGCGATCGAGCGCGGCGCCGGCGTCGTGGTCGCGGTGAACAAGTGGGACGGCCTCGACAGCGACACGCGCGAGCGCGTCCGCAACGAATTGACGCGGCGGCTCGACTTCGCGCCGTGGGCGCCGGTGCATCGCATCTCTGCGCTGCACGGCACCGGCGTGCGCGGCGTACTCGAAGACGTGGTGCGCGTTGCGACGGCGGGGCGCTTCGAAGTCACGACCGCGCTGCTCGCGCGCACGTTGACCGAGGCGGTGGAACAGCATCAGCCGCCGACGGTACGCGGCCGCCGCATCAAACTACGCTTCGCGCACAAGATCTCGGGCCATCCGCCGACGATCGTCGTGCACGGCAACCAAACCGAATCGGTGCCGGACAGCTACACGCGCTATCTCGAAAACCGCTTTCGCGAGACGCTCGGCCTGTACGGCATGCCGGTGCGGATCGTCTACAAGACCGGTGCGAATCCCTATGCGGGACGGCGCAACACGCTGACGCCGCGACAGCAAGCGCGGCGCAAGCGCGTGATGCGACACGGGAAGAAGTAGGCCGCTTCCGCGCCAGCGCTGAATTGGCGCGGGATCAGTGCAGTCCGGTAGGCGTCTGAGCGATCGTGGACGGCGCACCGCTCTTCGGCGCAGCCGCGACCTTCTTCGGTTGGAACAACTTCAACAGCATCGACGGATCGACGCGTTCGTCGTTCAAACTAACGGACCAGTGAAGGTGCGGGCCGGTCGCGCGACCCGTCGCGCCGACGCGCCCGATCTGTTGCCCCGGAGTCACCTGGTCGCCGTCGTGCACGTCGACCGCCGACAAGTGGCACAGCATCGACACCATGCCGCCGCCGTGGTCGATGAAGACGACATTGCCCGTGAAGTAGAAGTCGCCGACGAGCGAAACCCGTCCCGCCGCCGGCGCGTGCACCGGTGCGCCGAGCGGCGCAGCGACGTCGAGGCCGGCGTGCGGACTCTTCGGCTCGCCGTTCAGCACGCGTCGCAAACCGAAGTTGGAACTGATCGGACCGGCAGCGGGCACGCGCAATGGGAACGGCGAAGCCGCGAGCGGGGTGTACGCGGCGTATTGCGCCTGGGTCAGTTGCGACTCGCGCTCGATGCGCGCCATCGCCTCGGGCGGCGGATTCACCTTGTCCGGCGGCAACGTCAGGCGTTGCACCGGATACGACTTGGGCGTGACCTCGAACGGAATCTCCGTGCGGCCGTGCGACGGCGAATCGACGACCAACACGCGGTGTCCGGGTTTTTCATCGAGACCGACGCCGACGATCGCGACCGGCTTCGGTTTCGTCAGCGTCAATACCGGCTTGCCGTCGTACGTTGCGCTCGCGTCGGGCGGCACGTCGATCACCGCAATGCCGCCCGGCACCGCGGCGCGCGCGATGCACGCGAAAGCGGCGACGGCTGCGGCGATGCAGGCACGAACGCTAACGCGCATTCGGTACCACGTCGTCGACCCGGCAGTGCAGCGCGCCGTCGGCGAGATGCGCGACGACGGCGTCGCCAGCGCGGACCTCGTCGATCGAAGTGACGGCGGTTCCCCAACGGTCACCCGAAGGGGCGGGCGCAGTCACGATCGCGTAGCCCCGGTCGAGCGTTTCCAGCGGGCTGACGGCGTGCAGCGCGCGGCTCGCCGACGCAAGCCTCGTGTGCGCGCGGTCGAGGCGGGCCCGGTGAGCTCGAGCAAGGGCTCGTTGCAACCGCACGACGTCGGCGCGCGCCCGAGCGATACGCGCGTTCGGGTGCTGTTGGCGGAAGCGACTGCGCAGCAGCGCGAACGCGTGGCCGGCGCGTTCGAGTTCCGCGCGTACGGCACGCCGCAGTTGGCGCTCGAGATCGTCGAGCCGTTGCATGCGTTGTTCGAGCGCGCGCCCCGGATGGGTCAGCCGGCGCGACAGCGAATGCAGGTGATGCCGGCGATTGGCGAGCGTGTGGCGCCAGTGCGCGCCGAGCGAGCGGTGGAGGCGGGCGGCCCGGCGTTGCCAATCGAGCATGTCGGGCGCGATCAACTCGGCGCCGGCGGACGGCGTCGCGGCGCGCACGTCGGCGACGTAGTCCGCGATCGTGAAGTCGGTCTCGTGGCCGATCGCGGAGACGATCGGGATCGGACAATCGGCGATCGCGTGCGCGATGCTCTCGAGGTTGAAGGTCCACAGGTCCTCGAGCGAACCGCCGCCGCGCGCGAGCAGCACCACGTCCGGCTGCGCGCCGAGATTCATCGGCCAGAACGTCAGGCGTTCGAACGCGTCGAGGATCTGCAACTCCGCGTCGTTGCCTTGGACGGCGACGTCGACGACCGTCACGCGCAGCGTCGGACAACGGCGGCGAAATACCGAGACGATATCGCGCAGCGCCGCGCCGCTGCGCGAGGTGATCACGGCCACGTGATTGGGAAACGGCGGCAACGGCTTCTTGCGCTCGGCGTCGAACAGTCCTTGCGCACCGAGCTTGGCGCGCAGCGCCTCGAACGCGGCGCGCAGGGCGCCTTCGCCGGCGGGTTCCAAGTGATCGGCGAGCAATTGGAAATCGCCGCGCGCTTCGTACACGCTGACGCGGCCGCGCAGGATCACCTGCATGCCGTCGCGCGGCCTGAAGCGGACGAAGCGGTTGCGGTTCGTGAACATCGCGCAGCGGACCTGCGCGTCGTCGTCCTTCAGCGTGAAGTACCAATGGCCCGAACCGGGCGCGCGCAAGTTCGAAATCTCGCCTTCGACCCACACCAACGGGAAACGCTCTTCGAGCGTGAAGCGCACGGCGCCGGTCAATTCGCTGACGGTGAGGATCGGCCGTTCGTTGTCGCGCGCGAGCATCGCGGCATTCTACTGAAACGCATGCTCGATCGTCGTGCGGTGTGACGAAGTCGTTTACACGTCGTAGGTGCACGAGTAGGATCGCGCGTTTATTTCGCACTGGAGGCTCTCCCCATGTTGCGGATAGCAAACGACGCGCTGACCTTCGACGACGTTTTGCTGCTGCCTGCCCTGTCCCACGTCCTGCCTTCCGAAGTCGATCTCAAGACCCGCCTCACCCGCACGATCTCCCTGAACATTCCGTTGATGTCCGCTGCGATGGACACCGTCACCGAGGCGCGACTCGCTGTCGCGATCGCGCAGGAAGGCGGCATCGGCATCGTGCACAAGAACATGACGATCGAGCAGCAGGCGCGTGAAGTGCGGTCGGTGAAGAAATTCGAGAGCGGCATCATTCGCGATCCGATCACGATCACCCCGGATCGCACGGTCGGCGAACTGTTGAAACTCACGCGCGAGCACAACATCTCCGGCGTACCGGTCGTGAAGGGCAAGGAACTCGTCGGTATCGTCACCAGCCGCGACGTGCGCTTCGAACCGCGCATGGACGTGAAGATCGCCGAGGTGATGACGAAGAAAGAACAGCTCGTCACCGCGCGCGAGGGCGCCGCGACCGAAGAGATCCGCGAACTGTTGCACCGCCATCGCATCGAGAAGGTGTTGATCACGAACGAGCGCTTCGAGCTCGTCGGCCTCATTACGGTGAAGGACATCGACAAAGCGCGCATGTATCCGCTCGCGTGCAAGGACGAACTCGGGCGACTCCGCGTCGGCGCGAGCGTCGGCACCGGTGCCGACACTGACGACCGCGTTGCGGCGCTGATCGAAGCCGGCGTCGACGTGTTGGTCGTCGATACGGCGCACGGCCATTCGAAGCGCGTGCTGGACCGCGTCAGTTGGATGAAGCAGAAATACCCGATGGTCTCGCTGATCGGCGGCAACGTCGCAACCGCGGCCGGCGCGCGCGCGCTCGCCGATGCCGGCGTCGACTCGGTGAAGGTCGGCATCGGACCTGGCAGCATCTGCACCACGCGCATCGTCTCCGGCATCGGCGTGCCGCAGGTGACCGCGGTGTCGGACGTCGCCGAAGAATTGGCAGGCGACCGCATTCCGGTGATCGCCGACGGCGGCATCCGCTATTCGGGCGACATTGCAAAAGCGTTGGTGGCCGGTGCGAACGTCGTCATGGTCGGCAGCTTGCTCGCCGGCACGGACGAAGCGCCCGGCGAAGTGGAGCTCTATCAAGGCCGCACCTACAAGTCGTATCGCGGCATGGGGTCGCTCGGCGCGATGGCACAGTCGAACGGCTCCAGCGATCGTTATTTCCAGGACAATCAGGCGAGCGACGACGGCGGCCGCAAGCTCGTGCCGGAAGGGATCGAAGGGCGCGTGCCGTACCGCGGGCCGATGGGACCGATCGTGCTGCAGTTGATGGGCGGCCTGCGCGCGGCGATGGGCTATACCGGTTCGCCGGACATCGAGACGATGCGTTCGCGGCCGCAGTTCGTGCGCGTCACCCACGCCAGCATGATCGAGAGCCACGTGCACGACGTCAGCATCACGAAAGAAGCGCCGAACTATCCGGTGAGTTGAAGCACTGTCGTGTTCGGAACTTAACGCCACACACGGAACACGACCGCACATGTCGAATGATCTGCACGTCGAACGAATTCTCGTCATCGACTTCGGCGCCCAATACACGCAGTTGATCGCGCGCCGCATCCGCGAAGCAGGTGTGTACTGCGAGATTCATCCGTTCGACGCGCCGCCGGCGTTCATTCGGGAATTCGCGCCGCGCGGCATCGTGCTGTCGGGCGGACCCGAGACGGTGACGCAAGCTGCCACGCCGCGTATTCCGGACGTCGTGTTCGAGCTGAACGAGCAAGGCACGCCGCTGCTCGGCATCTGCTACGGCATGCAAGCGTTGGCGCAACAGCTCGGCGGGCGCGTGCAGGGTTCGAACGTGCGCGAGTTCGGCCACGCGCGCATTCGCATCCAAAAGCCGTCGCGATTGTTCGACGGCTTGCCGTCGGTGGAGAGCGGCGAGCTCGACGTGTGGATGAGTCACGGCGACAAGGTGATCGAGTTGCCGAACGGCTTCGAAGTCGTGGCGTCGACGCCGAGTGCGCCGATCGCGGCGATGCAGAACGCCGCGCGCGCGACGTACGCGGTGCAATTCCACCCCGAGGTGACGCACACGACCGACGGCGCGTTGATCATCCGGCGCTTCGCGCTCGACATCTGCGGCTGCCGCGGCTTGTGGACGCCGGCGAACATCATCGCCGATGCGATCGAGACGATTCGCAAGGAGGTCGGCAACGAACGCGTCGTGCTCGGGCTGTCGGGCGGCGTCGATTCGAGCGTCGTGGCGGCGCTGTTGTCGCGCGCCGTCGGCGAGCAATTGACGTGCGTGTTCGTCGACCACGGGCTGTTGCGATATCGCGAGCGCGAGGAAGTCGTGGCGACGTTCGGGCCGTCGAACGCGTTGAAGCTCAACTTGGTCGTCGTCGATGCGGCGGCCGAGTTCCTAGGCAATTTGCGTGGTGCCGCGGACCCGGAAGACAAGCGCAAGATCATCGGCCGTACGTTCATCGACGTGTTCGACCGCGAAGCGCACAAGATCGCCGGCGTGAAATGGCTCGCGCAGGGCACCATCTATCCGGACGTCATCGAATCGGCTGCAACCAAGTTCGGTAAGGCGCACGTGATCAAATCGCACCACAACGTGGGCGGCTTGCCGGAACGGATGAAGCTGAAGCTCGTGGAACCGCTGCGCGAACTCTTCAAGGACGAGGTGCGGCAAATCGGCCTGACGCTCGGCCTGCCGGAGGCGATGGTGATGCGCCACCCGTTCCCCGGGCCGGGACTCGGCGTGCGCATCCTCGGGGAAGTGAACGCCGAATACGCCGACACGCTGCGGCGTGCGGACGCGATCTTGATCGACGAGCTGCGCAACGCCGGCTGGTACGACAAGGTGAGCCAGGCGTTCGCCGTATTCCTGCCGGTGAAGTCGGTCGGCGTCGTCGGCGATGCGCGCCGCTATGCGCACGTGATCGCATTGCGCGCGGTGGAAACCACCGACTTCATGACGGCGAACTGGGCCGAACTGCCGTACGATCTGATCGGCCGCATTTCGAACCGCATCATCAACGAGATCGAAGGCGTCGCGCGCGTCGTGTACGACGTGTCGTCGAAGCCGCCGGCGACGATCGAGTGGGAGTAGCGCAGCGCACGGATCGCGTTGCGGCAGTCACGCCAACGGCGGGGGCGCCTCGATGAAGGGCTACATCCGTCTCGCGTACAAGCTGCTCGTGAACGATCGAGCGAAGTTCGCGGCGCTGTTGGTGGGCATCACGTTCGCGGTGTTCCTGATGGTGCAGATGACGTCGATGTTCGCAGGCGTGCTGAACCGCTCGTCGTCGACCGTGATCAACGTCGGCGCGAAGGTGTGGGTCATGGATCCGGCGGTCACCAATCCGGCGGGCAACATTCCGATGCCGGACACCGTGCTCGACGCCGTGCGCAGCATCGACGGTGTCCGCTACGCGGTGCCGCTGTTTTCCGGCGGTGCGCTGGTCAAGTTGCGCGACGGAACTTATCAGGCCGCCACCATCCTCGGTCTGGACGACAGTAGCCTGTTCGGTCACCCCGAACTGATCGAAGGCCACATCGAGGACATCTTCGCGGAGAACGGCTTCATCGTCGTGAAGGATGCCGAGTTCGGAAAATTGGGCAACCCGGCGATCGGTACCGAGTTCGAAATCAACGACAACCGCGCGGTCGTGGTCGGCATCGCGCGCGCGGCGATCGGCGGATTGTTCGGTGTGCCGACGCTGTATACGACGTACAAGCGCGCAATTCAGTATCTGCCGACCGCGCGCTTCACCGTCGCGTACGTACTGGTCGAACCGAAGAGCGCGGCCGACGTGGCGCACATCAAGAGCGAGGTGACGCAGCTGGGATATCTCGCGCTGACGGAGCAGGAGTTCATCCGCAGGATTTCCGACTTCTATACGTTTCAGACCGGCCTCGGCACCAACATCCTGCTGATGACGGTGATCAGTTTCATCGTCGGTTTGTCGATCTCGGGCCAGACGTTCTACACGTTCATTCTGGAGAATCTCGAAAAGTTCGGCGCACTCAAAGCGATCGGCGCCAAAAATCGGGAATTGGTGCAGATGATCTTGTTCCAGGCGACGTTCACGGCTTTGACCGGCTATGGATTGGGGGTAGGACTGTGTGTCGCGCTGATCGCGCTCGCGAAGATGCGACTGCCCGACTATTCGGCATTGATCACGTTCTGGAATCTCGGTTTTGCACTCGGGATGGTCATGATCATTGCAGGCGTGTCTAGCTACATCGGCGTGCGCAAGATATTGCGCATCGAACCGTTCGACATTTTTCGCGGTTGATCGGCGGTGGCGGAACCGTACGACAGCGACGACGGTACGGCGGCCGCAGCGCGCCGCGCTGCGATCGTCGCGCGCCACATCGAGAAGTCGTTCGGCACCGGCGCGGCTCGCACGCAAGCGCTGCGCGACGTCAGCTTCGAGGCGTACTTCGGCGAGATGCTCTACATCGTCGGGCCGTCCGGCAGCGGCAAGACGACGCTGCTGTCGGTGATCTCCGGCATCCTGCGTCCGGACAGCGGACATGTCGAGGTGGACGGCGAGGACCTATGGGCGATGAACAGCGATCGTCTCGCCGACTTTCGGCTGAATCGCATCGGCTTCGTGTTTCAGGACTACCACCTCTTCCCGCGGTTGACGACGGTCGAGAATGTCGCGATTCCGCTGATCCTGCAGCAGCGTCGGTGGGACGAAGCGGTGGCGGAAGCGCTCGAGATCTTGCGAATCGTCGGGCTCGAGTCGCGCGCGCAGTTGCCGCCGGTGAAGTTGTCGGGCGGAGAGCAGCAGCGTGTCGCGATCGCGCGTGCGATCGTCAGTCGCCCGGACATCCTGATCCTCGACGAGCCGACGGCGTCGCTCGACGGAGACACGGGGCGGGCGATCGTCGGCTTCGTGCGCAAGGAAGTGCTGAACGCGAAGCGCTGCATCGTCATCGTCACCCACGACGCGCGCATCAACGAGTTCGCACATCGCGTTCTGCACATGGAAGACGGCCAACTGAAGGGGATCGAGCGTGCCGCAGTCGTCGCTGACTAAGCTGCTGTTCGTGTTGGCCGGCGTTGGCGTGGTCGCCGGCGTGGTCGCTGCGATTGCTTTCAACCGCCACCCGGCTCCGCAGGCGCCGGTGTTCGATCCGGCGAAGAACCCGTACGCCGAAGGCATCTACGCCAATGGGATCGTCGAGAGCGATCAGCCCAACGGTTCGAACGTGAATGTGTATCCCGAGGTCGCGGGTACGGTGACGGAGATCCTCGTGCAGCCCGGGCAACCGGTGCAGCGCGGCGCGGCGCTACTGAAGCTCGACGACACCGTGCAACGCGCGAGCGCCGAGCAGCAGCGTGCGCAAGCCGATGCGGCAAAGGCGTTGCTCGACGAGCTACGGGCGCAGCCGCGACCGGAGAGTCTGCGCGTTGCCGAAGCACAGCTCGCCTCGGCCGAAGCGTCGGCGAAGCTCGCGCGCGACACGTACGACAAACAGCAACGGGGCTTCGACATCGACGCCGCGGCGGTCACCCGCGATGCACTCGACACGGCCCGCAATGCTTGGCTCGTTGCCGAGGCCAATCGCGCGACCGCGCAACGCCAACTCGAACTCGCCCGTGCGGGCGCATGGGCATTCGACGTCCGCAACCAAGCCGCGCAGCAGCAGGCATTCGAGAAGGGCGCGGAAGCGGCGACGGCGCTGCTCGCGAAGTACACGCTGCACGCGCCGGTCGACGGCATCGTACTCGCGGTGAACGCGACGGTCGGCAGTTACGTCGGACCGCAGGGCGCGTACAACGCCTACACGCAGGCCTCCAACAATCCGTTGCTGGTGCTCGGCAGTTCCTCGGCGCACTTGCAAGTGCGCTGCTACGTCGACGAGATCTTGATTCCGCGCCTGCCACCGCCGGACCAGATCAAGGCAGAGATGGCGATCCGCGGCTCGAAGACGCGAGTACCGTTGCAGTTCGTGCGCGTCGAACCGTACGTGACGCCGAAGATCTCGCTGTCCGACCAACGCCAAGAGCGCGTCGACGTGCGCGTGCTGCCGGTGATCTTCAGGTTCGCCAACGACGAATCGGTCAAGCTCTACGCCGGGCAATTGGTCGACGTCTACATCGGCAAGGCCGACTGACGACGCATGTAGGGGGCGCGGCCGCGTCGACCGAGGCGAACGCCGAGGGAATCGACGAGGCCGGCCCGCACTCGCGGTCGACGAAGTGGGCCGCGAGCCCGCCGCTTCTGGCTTGTCGACGCCGGATTTCGCGCACGCAGAGCGAGCCTTTCGATATCGGGTCCATTTCCCGTGGCGCAGCGCATTGCCGGCTTGAATATGCAACCAAATAGTTGCATATTGTGAACATGAGCATGGATTCGGTATTCCGCGCGCTGGCGGATCCCGCGAGACGCAAGTTGCTGGATTACCTCCATGCGCGGAACGGACAGACGTTGGGCGAGCTGTGCGCAGGGCACGACATGACGCGGCAAGCGGTGACGAAGCATCTCGCGATCCTCGAAGAGGCGAATCTCGTCGTCGTGCAATGGCGCGGGCGCGAGAAGCTGCACTTCATCAACCCCGTTCCGATCAACGACATCGCGGAGCGTTGGATCCACAAGTTCGACGCGCCGCGGTTGACTGCGCTCTCGGATCTGAAAAAGGCACTCGAAGAAGGGAAGGACCATGGCAGACGCAAGAAGTAGCTTCGTATACGTGACGTACATTCGAACGACGCCGGAGGAACTGTGGGCCGCGCTCACGACGCCGGAGTTCACCCGGAAATTCTGGTTCGGCATGACACTCGAGACGGCGTGGAAAGTCGGCGCCCGTTGGCAACTCGTTGCGGCCGACGGCGCCGTGACCGACGCAGGCTTCGTGCGCGAATTCGATCGGCCGCGGCGGATCGTGCTCGCCTGGAACCACGTCCGCAGGCCCGAACTCGCGGCCGAAGGGGAAGCGCTGTGCGTGATGGAACTCGAACCGCAGGAGAAGGCGGTGAAGCTGACGATTACGCATACGATCGATCGCGCCGAGTCGAAACTGATCGGCGCCGTGTCGGGCGGTTGGCCGCGAATCCTCGCGAACTTGAAATCGTTGCTCGAGACCGGCGCGATCGTGCTGGAGTGATCGGCGCGGAAGTTGGTGCAACGCGATCCTGTGCCCGCGGCCCGGACGCGGGCAAGGTCGAACGCCGCGGAGTCGTTCCTCGCTCTGCGCCGAACGTGCGCGTGAGCTGTGTCGTTGGGGGCGAATCGTCTCGCCTAGGCCCGCGTTTCGATCGCGCGCAGAAAATCGAACACGACGCGATTGAACTCGTCGGGCCGTTGCAGCGGGGCGAAATGGCTCACTTCGGGTAGGAACACGAAGCGGGCATCGGGAATCGTCCGCGCGAGATAGTCGGCGTGCGCGCGCTCGATGAACTCGTCGTGTTCGGCGTGCACGATCGTGACGGGCGGGGGGATCGCCGCGAGATCCGCGGCCGTGTAGTTCGGTTGGCTGCGCTGCATCGCGCCGACGGCGTCGGCGAACGCCGCGAAGTCGTTCGGCGTTGCCGACAGTCTCGCGTAATCCTTCATATGGCGTGAAAAGCAGCGGCCGAGCAGCGGATTGCGTTCGTCGATCGTCTTCGTGCCGGTCGGGTCGACGTTGCAGCCGAAGAAGAACACGCCGGCGGCGCGGTGCGGGAAGCGCCGCTCGCGTTCGACCCAGCCGTCGCGATCGGCCGGCGGCAACTCGGGTGTGCCGTCGGCCGCGAAGCGCGCGAGGTCGTCGTCGCGGGGAATCACACCTGCTTGGCGACGTCGGCGGCGAAGCGTTCGATCGTCGACAGCAGGCGCGCGTTCGGCAGCACGCCGTTGTACATCCACGCGAAGATCCAGTTCACGGGCAGCCGCGTGCGCATCGCGTCGAGTTGTCGGCGCACGGTGTCGACGGTACCGACCAACGCCAGTCCGAGCTCCATCATTTGGTCGGTGTCGAGCATCGCGCCGGTGTCCGGATCGGCCATGCCGTGGTTGAAGCCGAACGGCGCGAACCACGCGCCGCCGACGAAGCCGGCGGAATGGCTCCACAACTGCCGCGCCTCGGCGTCGCTGTCGGCGATGATGACATCGCGCAAGTAGCCGATGCCCTCGCCGAGCGGACGGCCCGACTCCTTCGCGTACAGTTCGAACAGCGCTTTTTCGCGCTTCGGATGCAGCGGCGGCAGGATCGCGGTGACGCCTTCGCGCGCGCACCAACGGATGCTGTTCTCCGACGAGGCGAACGGCTGAAAGATCGGCGGATGCGGTTTCTGCAGCGGCTTCGGCACGACGCCGACGGATGTCAGGACGCCGCTCTCGGAACCCTTGCCGTACAGCTTCGATGCCTCGAGCGTCCACGGCGTGCCGGGACGCGGTATCTGCCAGTACTTGCCTTGATATTGCAGCGGTGCGTCGGACCACGCGGCCTTGACGATCCGGAAGTTCTCTTCGAAGGCTTCTCGATTGGTCGCGTCGATCTCGTCGTGCTGGTCGGGCATCGCGCCGCTGACGCCGTGCGTCTGTTGCGCGTAGATGTCCACCCAGCGGCGCTGGTAGCCGCGCGCAAATCCGGCGTTCGCGCGTCCGCCGGTCATATGGTCGAGCATCGCGATGTCTTCGGCGACGCGCAGCGGATTCTGCGAGGGCAGCACGATGCCGAGTTGACCGACGCGGATGCGCCGCGTCTGCATGCCGATGAAAAGGTCGAGCAAGACCGGGTTGTTCGAGAGCTCGAAGCCTTCGATGTGCAGATGGTGTTCGGTGAACGAGATGGAGTCGTAACCGAGTTCGTCGCCGAGCCGCGCCTGCGCCGAGATGTCGTGCAGCATCGTCTGGTACAACTCGCCGCGCGTCCCGGCCATGCCGGCCATGATGTCGGCGCGCGTGCCGACGATCGGCAGATAGAACAGCGAGACTTTCATCGATTCCCCCTCGTGCAGGCTCCCCATCGTCGCAGTCGCCGCTGTGTTCCGCCGCGGCGTTGCGTTGGGCGAGCTTACCGCAGCGGCGGCGCTTGAGTATCATGCGCGGCCCCGGCGGCGGCGCCATTCGGCGAGACGCGGCGGGACGTTCGAAACGTGCCGATGACGAGTCCGATGACGAACCGAGACGACGCGCCGCCGTCGCAAGAAATGCAGCTGCGGGAAGCGCAGATGCACGAGGCACACATGCGCCGCGCGCTCGAGTTGGCGCGCCGTGCCGCGGCGGCGGGTGAGGTGCCGGTGGGCGCCGTGGTGGTGCGCGCCGGCGAGGTGCTCGGCGAAGGGGCGAATCAACCGATCGGCAGCCACGATCCGACCGCGCATGCGGAGATCGTTGCGCTGCGCGCCGCCGCAGCGCGGATCGGCAACTATCGGCTGTCGGGCAGCACCCTCTACGTGACGATCGAGCCGTGCACGATGTGCGCCGGAGCGTTGGTGCATGCGCGCGTCGGGACGCTCGTCTACGGCGCGCCCGAACCGCGGGCCGGCGCCATCGCGAGCGCCGCGAACGCGCTCGGCAACGCGGGCCTCAATCACCGCGTCGCCGTGGTTGCCGGCGTACTCGAAGACGAGTGCGCCGCGCTGTTGACCGCGTTCTTCCGCGCGCGCCGCGATGCGCCCGACGAGCGCTCGCGTATAATCGCGCCTCCGCCGCCGCAGGACTCTCGATGACGGACGAGCACGCGCTTCTGGTGCTGCCCGGACCGCCGGCATTTTCGGCGTTCAGACTCGCGAAGCTGCTCGACCAGGTACGGACGCGCGCGCCGGACGCGAGCGCGGTGTACGGCGAGTTCGTCCACATCCTGTCGCTCGCGGCACCTCTAACGGCCGAAGAGAGGGGAGTGGCGGAAGCGCTGCTCGTGTATGGCCCGCGCACGAATCTGCCGGCCCGAGTCGGCGAATACGCGCTCACCGTGTTGCCGCGTTCCGGCACGATCTCGCCGTGGTCGAGCAAAGCGACCGACATCTTTCGCATCTGCGGCCTGAGCAACGTCGTTCGCGTCGAGCGCGGCGTGCGTATCTACGTCGCCGGACGCGCCGATCCCGCCGCGATCGCGCCGCTGCTGCACGACCGGATGACGCAGTCGGTCGTGTTCGATACGGATTACTCCGGTCTCTTCGCGGCGCACGAACCGCGGCCGCTGCGGACCGTTCCGTTTTCGCGCGACGGGCGCGCGGCGCTCGAGCGGGCGAACGTCGATCTCGGTCTCGCGCTCAACGCCGACGAGATCGACTACCTGGCGCGCGGCTACGCACAGATGCGCCGCGATCCGACCGACGTGGAATTGATGATGTTCGCGCAGGCGAACTCCGAGCATTGCCGGCACAAGATCTTCAACGCGCATTGGACGATCGACGGCGCGGCGAAGCCGGATTCGCTGTTCGACATGATTCGCAACACGCATCGGCGCATCAACGGCGCCGGCATATTGTCGGCGTACTCGGACAACGCCGCGGTGATCCAGGGTTATCGCACCGAGCGCCTGTCGGTCGATCCGCAAACGCAGCGCTACCGATACAGCGCCGAGCCCGTTCATCTATTGATGAAGGTCGAGACGCACAACCATCCGACGGCGATCGCACCGTACGCGGGTGCGGCGACCGGGTCGGGCGGCGAAATACGCGACGAAGGTGCGGTCGGCCGCGGTTCGAAGCCGAAAGCGGGATTGGTCGGCTACACGACGTCGCACCTGAACCTGCCGGACGATCCGCAGCCGTGGGAACTCGACACCGGAAAGCCGGACCGGATGGTCAGCGCGCTCGAGATCATGCTCGAAGGACCGCTGGGTGCTGCGGGCTTCAACAACGAATTCGGCCGACCGGCGCTGACCGGCTACTTCCGCACGTTCGAGATGGCCGAAGCCGACGCCGCGGCGGCGCACGATGCCCCCGGCACCTCAACGGCCGCCGCGAGCCCCAACGGACCCAAGAAGGTGCGCGGTTATCACAAGCCGGTGATGATCGCCGGCGGTGTCGGTACGGTGCGCGAAGCGCACGTGCATGCGCTGCCGTTCGCCGCAGAGACACGCTTGGTGGTGCTCGGCGGGCCGGCGATGTTGATCGGCCTCGGCGGCGGTGCCGCGTCGTCGATGGCGTCGGGGCAGAGCAGTTCCGAGCTCGACTTCGCATCGGTGCAACGCGACAACGCGGAGATGCAGCGACGCTGTCAGGAAGTGATCGACGCGTGTACCGCGCTCGGCGACGCAAACCCGATCCGATTGATCCACGACGTCGGCGCGGGTGGGTTGTCGAACGCGCTGCCGGAGCTCGTGAAAGACGGCGGCACCGGCGGCAAATTCGATCTGCGGCAAGTGCCGAACGCCGATCCTGGGCTCGCGCCGCTCGAAATCTGGTGCAACGAGGCACAGGAGCGTTACGTGCTCGCGATCGCCGCGGCCGACCTCGACCGCTTCGAACGCATTTGTGTGCGCGAGCGCTGTCCGTATGCGGTCGTCGGGGAAGCGACCGCCGAGCCGCGCTTGGTCGTCGACGATCCGCAGTTCAACGATCGGCCCGTCGACATGCCGATGGAGGTGTTGTTCGGCAAGGT
>DASRZO010000165.1:0-7722 GCA_035686405.1 Pseudomonadales bacterium
TCACTTCGGCCGCTTCGAGTTTCTTGAAGTCGACCGACACATTGAAGGAATCGCCGAGTTCGCGGATGTACAGGGCGTTTTCGTTCCACTGCGGTTGGCCCGAATCGAGGTAGCCTACTTCGACGGCGAGAAACGGCATGAACCGATACCCGACGTGAACGGACACGGCGGTGTCGGCGTCTCCTTCTCGGTACGTGTAATCGCAGCACGTGTTGTCGGACGAATCACTGACGTTGACGTTCGCGGACCCGAACCCGCCGCCGACGTAGAACCCCTGCTGCTCCGGCGCGCCGAACGCATGCAGTGCTACGCCCGTCCCGGCGACGAGCAGCGCGACTCGCAAGAAAACCCGTCTGCACATCTCATGAACCCCTCGACCGGGCCGTCAGATCATTGGGGGTTCTGCTTCAACTCCCTCAACACTTCGACGCCGAGCAGCGCGTGAACGACCCACGTGGGGTGAAGGCCGTCCCAAAAGAAATACCGGTTGGGATGCGCGCATTGATAGGGCGGGATGTCCGGCGTCACGCAGGTGTCGGTCATGTTCGTGATGCCGTAGCGACCGGGGTCCGCCGCGATCTGGTTGATGAAGCCGAACGCATCGACGAGCGTCGCCTTCATTCCTTGTTGCTCGAGACCCGCGACGAGGGTGTCGAGGCCCGGGATCCCGGCCGGCAGCGCCGGACAGCCGGCCGGCAGCGGCGAGCCGCGGTCGAACAACAACGTCCAACACGTCGCGATCCCGCCCAACCCTGCCGGCGCGAGCGGAGGATTCAACGCCGGCACCAGCGCGACGTTGGGAACATTCACGATGACGAAGTCGCGCGCTCCCGCCATGACCAGCCGGTCGAGGTTTTCGTTGATCGAGGCGATGCCGGTCAGCAGCCCATCGACGCTGGTCGCGCCGCTCGGATCGACCGCGAGTGCACGCACGGCGTCGGCAACGTCGTTGGCGCCGATGAACATCACGATGCGGTCGTCGGCGGCGGATCCGTTGACGTCTGCAAGGTAGGTCGATACTTGCTCCGTCAGGTTGCGGGCGTCGTTCGGCACGAGCGAAACCCCGGCGCGCGCGCCCCCATACGCATAGTTTCTGCCGGGACGAGTGGTCCGCAGCGCGGCGCGCACGCTCTGCACCGCGCCCAACGCGATCGCCGCATCTTCGATCCAGGTCGGGCCGTTCGTGAAGCGACCTGCGCTGACGGCGTAGGGATAGTCCGGGATGCGCGACGCATCCAAGTCGCTGTAGGGAGCCGCCTCGAGCTGACCGGTAATGGCGAACACGTTGCCGGTATCCGACAGGCTATCGCCGAAGACGACGATCGTCCGTTCGTGGCGAGCGTCGATCGAGGGAGCATCGGCAGCCAGGCCCTTCGCAGCCGGCGCTAGCAGAATGCAAGAAAAGAGCGGAATCCATGATTTGAGATTTTTCACCGCAGTGGTTCCCCGTTTGAGTCGACTTCGCGTTTGGCTCGAAGCATCTCGAACCGCCGAACGAACTCTCTTCCGCTCGAGTAGCGGAGTCTTGAAAGAGGTCTGAAAGAGTTCTACCGGCTGCCCAACGCGCAGCGTCGAGTCCCGAGGGCACGCGCACGCAATGTTTGTTGCGGCACGATACTCAATGGACGTCCGGCGATATCGGCGGCGCGAGCGCGTGATTCACGGCGGCGGCGACCGCGGCGGTCTCTAGCTACATGTCGCTGGCGGGGGAATCCTGGCGACGAGATGAGTTTGTCGTTTGTTCTTTAGGATCGATGAGTTCGCGTCAGCACTCTCGCGCATCGACTAACGGCCGCGTACCCCCGCGGGGTTCGCCGGCAAATCCGTGAACCGTGCCGCGCGCCGCTGCGCGCGATACGCCGCGACGATCGGCGCGAGATCGTCGGGCGACGCACCGTGCAGGATCACGCCGTCGCAGCCGAGATCGAACTGCCCTTGGATCTTCGCCACGCACTGCTGCGGCGAGCCGCTCGCGGCCGGCGCGAGCCACTCGGCCGGAATCAGCTCGGCGATCTGCTCGAGTTCCTCGGTCGTGGCACGCTGATCGATCGCGCCCTGGAAATTCGCGACGAGCTTGTTCGCGCGGAAACGCTGCAGCACCGCGGCGTCCCAACGGTTCGTCTTCACCATCAAATCGCCGTACGCCTGCAGGTACGTCGCCATCCGCCCAACGGTCTTCTTCAGCCGCACGGGATGCGGCAGGTGATCGCCGATCGTCGCGAAGCACGACCAGACACGCACCGACTTCGGATCGCGCCCTGCTTTCTCCGCCGCCTGCTTGATCGTCCGCACGCAGCGCGCCGTCGTCTCGTCGGTGAAGAACGTGTGCAGCACGACGCCGTCGTACGCGCGCCCGCCGAGCGCGAGCGAATTCGGCCCGAACGCCGTCATCAACAGCGGAATGTCCTCGCGGAAGCTCGGATCGAGGCGCAGCACCGGATACTTTCCGATCGGCCCGTCGTGACCGACGATCGTCTCGCCGTGCCACAGCCGACGCATGACCTTCGCGAAATCCTCCATCTGCGCAGTCGTGATGTGCGGCAAACCGAACGCGTCGAACATCGCGTCGATGCCGCGGCCCAACCCGAGCGTGAAGCGCCCGCCGGTGAGGAAGTGCATCGTCGTCGCATAGGCGGCGGTGATCAGCGGATGCCGCGTGTTCTGGTTCGTCACCGCCGTCGCGATGCCGATCGTCGACGAAATCGCGCCGACCGCGCCCGACAGTGTCGACGCTTCCTTGATGTTGAGGCGTTCCGAGATGAAGCACGCGCCGATGCCGAGCGCCTCGGCCGCTTGCACTTCGGCGATCAAGTCCCGCGGCGAACGCGGCGCGCCGGCGAGCGTGTAGAAGCCGATCTCGTTCATTTGTTCGTTCATCGTGTCCTCTCTCCACTGGCCGTTCGCGCTCATCTCTTCGCATCGGTACGCGACGACGCGCCTCTGGATGCGCCCGTTCGCGCGCTCAACGCTCGATCGGCGTATTCAGAAATCGAGCCGTGCCGCCGCTTCGAGCAAGATCGGCTGCCGCTCGGCGATGCGCGCAAACCGCGCGTCCTTCGTCTGCCCGCGCGCGAACCGGATGTAGATCTGCTGCACGACGACCGTCGTCTTCCACAACGCGAATGCTTCGTACCAATTGACGTGACGCATGTCGATGCCGGTCGTCTCGGCGTAGCGCCGCGTGATCTGCGCACGCGTCGGAAACGGATCGCCGGCGCCGGTCGGGCGTTGTCCGCGCGGTGCCGGATCGGTCGTCTCGCTCCAATAGCCGAGCAACGTGCCCAAGTCGAACAGCGGATCGCCGAGCGTTGCCATGTCCCAATCGAAGATCGACGTCACCCGATCGGGGTCGTGCGTTTGGTACTGGCAGTTATCGAACTTGAGATCGTTGTGCAGGATGCTCACGCGCGACGGTTTCGGCACCGATGCGTTCAAGCGCCGGTGAATCTCGTAGACGAGCGGCACGTCTTTGTCCTTCGCGAGCTCCCAGCGCGACGCCCAACCATCCACTTGCCGCTGCGCGAATCCGTCGGGCTTGCCGAGGTCGGCGAGGCCGTGCGCGGCCGGCTCGACGTTGTGGAGTTCCGCCATGGCGTCGACCAACGCGTACGTCGCGCGCTCGGCGAGCCGCGGATGTTCGAGCATCGCATCGGGGAAACGATCGCGGATCACGACACCGGTGCGCCGCTCGACGACGATGAACTTCGCGCCGATCACCGACTCGTCGGTACATAGATGGTACGAACGCGGCGCCCGCGGATACGGCGCATACAGGCGCGACAACACCTTGTGTTCGCGCGCCATGTCGTGCGCGCCCGGCGCAACGGGACCGAGCGGAGGCCGGCGCAGCACGAATTCGTGCGGACCGTCCGGCGCGTCGAACGTGATGAGATACGTGAGGTTCGCGCTGCCGCCCGGAAACTGCCGCACGCGCATCGGCCCTTCGGCGCCGTCGACGCGGCCGCGCAGATACGCGGCGACCGTGTCCCAATCCATCACCTCGTCCGGCCGGACGTCGGCGGTTTCGTCGTCGCTCACGGAGTCACCGGGATAGCGTCGTTGCGTCAGCGCGCCGACGGCCGCATCGAGGCGCACCGTCGACGCTCGTCGGACGACGGCTAGCGGACGGCTTTGAGCCGCGACATCGCCTCGACCTTCTCGGTCAGCGCGGCGAGTTGCGCGGTCAGACCTTCGAGGTTCGGCTCGGACCGTGCGCCGCTCGGCTTCGCCTCGGCGGCGTTCTTCTTCAGGAACTCGTAGCACGCGGTCAGGCGGCGCACGGTGTCGCGCTCCTCGCAGATGAAGCGGCCGAGCAGCGCGCCCGTCTGCGGGTCGATCGACGTGTCTTCCAGCAGCCGCACCAACGCATCGGTTTGTTCCGCCTTCGACTTCTTGCCGTAACCGAGGTGCTGGAACTTCTCGAGATCGTCGCGCTGCGACTTCATCACCTTGACGGTCTTCTTCAGTTCCGGATTCTCTTTCTCGCGCAGCGTGAAACCGAGCTCGCACAGACGCTTCTCGAACGCGAGCGCGTGCTCGGCTTCGCGGATCGCGACGGTCTGCAGCGTCGGGCGGATGTCGTCGCACGTCGTCGCTTCGGCCCACTTCTTGAAGATCTTCGCGCCGCCGCGCTCCCCGTTCGCGATCGCGTTCAAGAGGCCGATGTAGCTGGGTTTGTCCGCCATGACCGATGTCCTCGCTGCACACTGTGTGGTTGCTTCGGATGATAGTGGCCATTCGACGGGAACACCAAGCGAACGAACGGCTATCATGCCGCGATGATGGACCGCGCCCGCCAAGTGTTGACACAGACGTACGGCTATCCGGCCTTTCGCGGCCAACAAGCCGAGATCGTCGAGGCGGCGCTCGCCGGGCGCGATTGCCTCGTGCTGATGCCGACCGGCGGCGGCAAATCGCTGTGCTATCAGATCCCGAGCCTGGTGCGCGACGGCGTCGGCATCGTGATCTCGCCGCTGATCGCGTTGATGCGCGATCAAGTCAGCGCCCTCGCCGAGCTCGGCATTCGCGCGGCGTATCTGAACTCGTCGCAGTCGTGGCACGAACAGCAGCGCGTCGTCGATGCGGTCGCGGCCGGCGATCTCGATCTGTTGTACGTCGCGCCGGAGCGGCTGCTGCAACCGCGCACGCTCGAATTGCTCGCCGCCGTGCCGATCGCGCTGATCGCGATCGACGAAGCGCATTGCGTGTCGCAATGGGGCCACGACTTCCGCCAGGACTATCTCGGTCTCGGCGCGTTGCGCGAGCATTTCCCCGGCGTGCCGCGGATGGCGCTGACCGCAACGGCCGACGCGCGGACGCGCGACGAGATCGTCGCGCGCCTCGAACTCACGCGCGCGGCGCGTTTCGTCGACGGCTTCGACCGCCCGAACATCCGTTACACGGTCGCGGTGAAGACCGATGCGCGCGCGCAACTCGCCGAATTCTTGAGTTCCCGCCGCGACGAATCCGGCATCGTGTACTGCTTGTCGCGGCGCAGCGTCGACGAGGTGGCAAGGGGGTTGTGCAATCACGGCTTCGACGCGCTGCCGTATCACGCCGGCATGTCCGCCGCGGAACGCTCGGCGAACCAAGACCGCTTCCTGCGCGACGACGCGGTGATCGTGGTTGCGACGATCGCGTTCGGCATGGGCATCGACAAACCGGACGTGCGCTTCGTCGCGCACTTGGATCTGCCGAAGAGCGTCGAAGCGTACTACCAGGAGACCGGGCGCGCCGGCCGCGACGGCGAACCGGCCGACGCGTGGATGATCTACGGCCTCAACGACGTCGTGCGTATGGGCCGCATGATCGAGGAATCCGACGGCGACGAGCGCTTCAAACGGCTCGAGCGCGAGAAGCTCGACGCACTGCTCGGTTGGTGCGAGGTGACGCAATGCCGCCGGCACGCGCTCTTGCGCTACTTCGGCGAAGACTCGCCGCTCGAGTGCGGCAACTGCGACGTCTGTCTCTCGCCGCCGAGCACGTGGGACGCAACGGTCGTCGCGCAGAAGCTGTTGTCGTGCGTCGCGCGCACCGGCCAGCGCTTCGGCCCGGGCCACGTGATCGACGTACTGCTCGGCAAACACGGCGAGAAGGTCGACCGCCACGGCCATGCGGCCCTCAGTACGTTCGGCATCGGCGGCGAACTGACGGCCACGCAATGGCGCTCGGTCGTGCGGCAATTGCTGGTGCGCGGCTACCTCGTCGCGGACACCGAACGCTTCGGCGCGCTGCGGCTCACGCAACGCAGCCGGCCGCTGTTGCGCGGCGACGAGACGCTGCAACTGCGGCACGATCCGACGATCGCCGCGAAGACGCGCAAGCGCAAAGCCGACCGGCCGGTCGGCGTCGCCGACGCGCCGCTGTGGGATGCGCTGCGCGCGTGCCGCAAACGGTTGGCCGACGCGCGCAACGTGCCGGCGTACGTGATCTTCCCGGATTCGACGCTCGCCGCGATGGTCGCAGTGAAGCCGTCGACGCACGCCGAACTGCTCGAGGTCAGCGGCGTGGGCAAAGCCAAGCTCGAGAAATACGGCGACGCGTTTCTCGCCGTGTTGAACGGTACCGCGTCGAGCGGCGACGGCGATCCGACGGACGCTGCGGACGACGCGTCCGATCTCGCTACCGACCGCTTCGACCCGTCCGCCGACGACGGCTACGACATCGATACGTTCGACGAGCAGTTCGCGCCGTGAGCTTGATTTCCGTCGACGACGCGTCGATCGCGTTCGGCCACGTATCGCTGCTCGATCACGCGAACTTCGTGCTGGATCCGCGCGAGCGCGTCTGCCTCGTCGGCCGCAACGGCGCCGGCAAGTCGACGCTGCTGCGGATCCTCGCCGGCGAAATCGCGCCCGACGACGGTGCGGTGCGGCGGCGCGACGGCGTGCGCGTCGCATTGCTCGCGCAAGATGCGCCGGACGATCTGCCGGCGACGATCTACGAAACGGTCGCCGCCGGTTTGCCGGAGCTCGGCGCTGCGCTCGCGCGATATCACACCGCCAGCATCGCGCTGGCGCACGCCGGCGAACGCGAGCGCGACGGCCTGACACGCACGCTCGCCGAATTGCAGCAGCGCATCGACACGCTCGGCGGTTGGAACGTGTCGCAACGGGTCGAGACGGTGCTCGACCGGCTCGCCCTGCCCCCCGATGTGCTCGTCAGCGAATGTTCGGGCGGTACGCGCCGCCGCGTGATGTTGGCCCGGGCGTTGGTCGCGGAACCCGACGTGTTGCTGCTCGACGAACCGACCAACCACCTCGACATCGACACGATCGGCGCGCTCGAAGACATGCTCGTCGCGTTCGCGGGCAGCTGCGTGTTCGTCACGCACGACCGCGCGCTGACGCGTCGCCTCGCCACGCGTATCGTCGAACTCGACCGCGGCCGCCTCGCATCGTATCCGGGCGACTACGATACGTACGTGCGCCGCAAGGAGCAGGCGCTCGACGCGGAGGCCCGCGCGCACGCGCAATTCGACAAATTCCTCGCCGAGGAAGAAGTCTGGATCCGCAAAGGCATCGAAGCGCGGCGCACGCGCAACGAAGGCCGCGTGCGCCGCCTCGAAGCGTTGCGCGCCGAACGCTCGCAGCGCGTCGAAGGCCAAGGCGCGGTGAAGCTCGACCTCGACACGGGACGTCGATCGGGCGCGATCGTCGCCGACTTGCAGCACGTCACGTTCGGCTACGGCAACGATCCGATCGTGCGCGACCTGTCGATCAC
>DASRZO010000166.1:0-2070 GCA_035686405.1 Pseudomonadales bacterium
ACCCCCTGCAGCGGCACCTCGCCGTTGTTGGGCCAGTCGTGCACGTGTACCCAGGCGACGTCGAAATCGATCAGCACTTGGGTCGCGCGTATCTGCGGGCCGAGCAATTGCCGAATGCCGAGCGCGGCCTGCGTGTGATCGAGGCGGCGATAACCGTGGATCACCGCGTCGGGACCGAACTCGCCGAGCGGCGTGGCACCGATGTTCGGATTGAACTGGACCGGCGATAGCGCGGCGCCGAGCACGGCATCGAGCGACAACTGATACGGAAACCCGAACTGTCGCGCGTATTCGCCGGCGACCAACGTTCCGGTGTCGAGCGCCGAGAAGCTGAACGAGGCGCCGACCTCGTCGATGTGCTCGGGAAACTCGACCAGGTAACCCGCTTGGTTCATGTAGCGGCTCAGCGTCAGCGCCTGCGCAGTGTTCGTCGCGGTCGCGGCCGCCGTGGCGGGATCCAGCCCTTCTCCGACGTAGATCGGCACCAGCGGCGCGGCCGTCGCCGCAACCGCTGCGGGCGACGTCGCGGCGATCGCTGCGGCATCCGCGGTGACACCCGATACGATCGGCAAGCGGCTGTTGAAGCGTATGTAGTGCACGCCGATCTTCGTCGCGAATCCATCCAAGAAGCGCGCGAACACGCTGATGCCGTATTGACCGCCGTCGGACGGCCGATCCACCGCCCGTCCCGGCATGCGCTCGAACTCCGGATCGAAGCCGAGCGTGCCCGGCGGCAACGCGAACTGTTGGTCGAGATTCGTGCCGAGGTCGGAAATCCGCCCCGCGCCGAAGAACGCGCCGTGGTCGTGCACCCCGTCGCCGCCGTACAGGTCCAGCGCGCTGAACACGGTGCCGACGGGCGGCAACACGACCGGCTTCCACTCGTATTGGTAGTAGCCCTCCACTGCGATCACGTCGGTGAGGCTCGACGCGACCCAGACCATGCCGACCGGATCGCGGTTGTCGACCGTGCGCGCCGCCGGTTGCAGCGCGGTGGCGAAGTTGTACGGGCTGATCACGTCGAGCCCGTCGCGCACGAACGAGGTGCCCTGCCACGTGAGGATCTGATCGCCGATGCGGAAGTACACCGGCGTGCCCGCGACGGTGACGGAGCCGGCAACGTAGTGTTCGAGCAGATTCGCATCCGACCCGACCAAGTCGCGGCCCGCCGCGGTGACCTTCGTGCGCGACAGGTTGCCGTCTTCGACCCAATCGTCGAACGCCGCAGCGCGTGCGTAGACCCCGAAGTTCTCGAACGCGAGCATCAATTCGCCGGTGCCGCGCACCATCTGCGAAACGACGCCGTGCTTTTGATTCAATTCGCCGTCGTCTGAATTGACGCTCGGCGCGGTGCCGCCGTTGGCGATGCCGACCAGGCCGCTGTCCGGTTCATCGAGGCGATACGTCATTCCGTACGAGAGATCGAGGTTCAGAATGCCTTGGAGGCGGTCGGTCTGAAACTCGACCGCAGCCGCGGGCGCTGCCACGAGGAGACAGACACACAGGCAGAGCGACGCCGAACGACTGGAGCCGCTGAGGCCGCCGTTCGCCATGCGTCGCCTACGCCAACAGCGCGAACAAACGTCTGAGCAGCTCATCGAGCGGCATCATGGTGAGCAGCAGCGGCGCGACCGGCAGCAGCGTAGCGATCGCGAGTCCCACGACCGCCTCGCGGGTAATCGGCACGATGCGCATCGTTCGCACCACCTCGAAACTGTTGGCGAGATCGGCCAACGACTGAACGTCGGCACTACCGACGAGCGGCTCCTCGACAGGCGTTCCGCCGCGCAGCCACTTGGCGTCGAACTCGTGCACGTAGCGCTGCGACAGCGTGCCGTATTCGCGCAGGCCGACTCGCTTCGTCCGCGCAAGTTGCGGCGCGAACATCAGCAACGGTCCGAGCACGATGACCAGCACGAAGACCACCACCACGGCGATTTCCACCTTGAACTGCGGCAACGCCCCGCCCGCGAAGAAGATCCGGTTCGCGATCGGTCCCGCGAGCAACACGCCGTGCGCCACCGCGAGCGTCGCAAATGCGTAAACCGTCTGCGGCAGAAAACCCAGGCC
>DASRZO010000167.1:0-4328 GCA_035686405.1 Pseudomonadales bacterium
GCGCGCGCCTGAATGGCCCTGTCGGAAACGCTGACGCGCTCGTGCTGGCGCAGGTGTTCGATCCACGACTCGTCCATGAACGTCTCGACGTAGCGCGCCGGATCTTCCGAGTCGTGAAACAGCTGCCAGTAGTAGGCGCCGTTGCGCCGGCGCATCTCGCGCACGTCCTGCATGGCCGCGACGAACGCGTCGCGTTTGTCGAGCTGCACGCGATACGTGATCGTCACCATCACGTTCGAATCGGGATTCGGCGTCTCGGCGAGCACCGGCATCGGCCACTCCGACGACGGCGTGAAATCGAGTGCGTCGTGATCGCCGAGCTTGAAGCGCCACGTCGCGCCGATCGCGAGCACCATGCCGGCGGCTGCGAACGTGAGCGACAGCGGAATGCCGACGTGCGTCGCGACTTGTCCCCACAGGATCGCGCCGAGCGCCATTCCGCCCATGAATACGACGACGAACGCCGCGAGCCCGCGCGCACGCACCCACGGCGGCAACGTCAGCTGGGCGGAGACCTGCAACGTCGCGATGATCGAAATCCAAGCGACGCCCGTCGCGAACATCGCGAGTGTCAGCACGGCAAGGTTTTGCACGTATGCAAGCATCAATGCAGCGACCGCGTACAAGACGCTGCCGCACGCGACCATCGCGTCGCGATCGAGCTTCGCGCGCAGCCGCGGCATCAGAACCGCGCCGGTGACCGCACCGATGCCGATGCACGTGAGCAGCGCGCCGTAGATCTCCGGGCCGCGCTGCAGCTCGCGCCGCACGATCAGCGGAAACAGCGACCACGTCGAGCTCGCGAACACGAAGAACGCGATGCCGCGCACGAGCACGGCTTGCAGCGAACGCGTGTGCATCACGAAGCGCAAACCGGTGCGCGTCGCGCCGAGCAGGCGCTCGGCCGGCAGCGAGCTCTTTTTGTGCTCGTGCCGCCACGTCCACAGCGCCGCGATGATGCCGACGTACGACAGCGCGTTCAGCACGAACACCAGCCACGCACCGACCGCCGCCACCAACAACCCCGCGATGGCGGGGCCGATCGCGCGCGAGATGTTCACCGCGATGCCGTTCAGGGCCACTGCCGCCGTCAATTCGTTCGGCTTGACGAGATCCGGCACGATCGCCGACCACGCCGGCATCATCAGCGCGGTGCCGACGCCGAGCGCGAACGTGATCCACAGCAGCAGCCACACCGTCGTTACACCGAAGAGCGTCAGCACCGCGAGCAGGCCGGCGACGACCATCAGATAGATTTGCACCGCTACGAGCAGGCGGCGCCGGTCGACGATGTCGGCGAGCGCGCCGGCCGGCAGCGCGAGCAACATCACGGGAATGCTGTCGGCCGCCTCGACCAGCGCGACGAGCGACGGCGACGTCGTCAACGACGTCATCAACCAACCGGCGCCGACGTCCTGCATCCACGTGCCGACGTTCGACGCAATCGAGGCGATCCAGATGGCGCGGAAGACCGGGTTCTTCAGCGGACTCCACGCCGAGACCGGCGGCGCGGCGGCGGCAGCGCTCATCGCATCACAACACCTTGCCGAAGCGGCGCAGCGCCTCTGCGAACTTGTCAGGGTCGTACGCGATGCAGATGCGCACGTAGCGCTCGTTGTCGGCGTGGTCGCGCGGGCCGAACGACATGCCCGGCGCAACACCGATGTTCGCCTGGCTGAACAGCGTCTCGGCGAACGCGAGGCTGTCGGTGACGCCGTCGATCGCGACGTAGCCGTAGAAGCCGCCGGGCGGTTCGGCCCAACTCAGCCGTTGGTGACTCGCGACGAATTCGGCGAGCTGCGCGCGGTTGCGGCGGCAGCGTTCGAGTTGCGTCGCGACGAACGGATCGCCGTGTTCGATGGCCGCGATCGCGCCGGCCTGTACGAAACTCGTCGCACCGGTGTTGCTCGACACCGACACCACGCCGAGCGCTTCGGCGTGGCGGCGCGGATGAATCAACCAGCCGACGCGCCAGCCGGTCATCGCCCACGCCTTCGAGAAACTGTTGACGATGAATACCGCGTCGTCGGCTTCGGCGAGCGTCGCGAAACTCGGCGCGTGCGCCGATCCGTCGTACATGATCGGGCCGTACACCTCGTCGGCGATGATGCCGATACCGCGCGCGCGACAGACGTCGAGCAGCGCGCGCTGTTGCGCCAACGACATCACCCAGCCGGTCGGATTCGACGGCGACGCGAGGAACACGGCCTTCGTGCGTGCATTCATCGCGCCGATCACCGCGCTCATGTCGAGGCGCCACGGGCCGTTCGAATCGCGTTCGAGCCACACGAAGCGCGGCACGCCGCCGGCGATCTCGATCGCCTGGAAGATGTTCGGCCACATCGGCGCGATGACGATCACCTCGTCGCCGGTGCGCACCAGGCATTGCACCGCGTGCACGACCGCGAGCATCGCGGAGCCCGGCACGGTGATGCGTTCGATGTCGATGTCGGCGTGCACACGGCGCTTGTGCCAATCGCGAATCGCTTCGCGCAGCTTCTGCACGCCGCGCGCCGGCGTGTAGAACGTCATGCCGGCGTCGAGCGCGCGCTTCGCCGCATCGCGAATGAACGCGGGCGTCGGCAAGTCGCTCTCGCCGAACCAGAGCGGAATCAGTCCGGGCGTATCGCCGCGGCCGCGGCTGATCAGCCCGATGCCGCTCGGCGTGAGCGCCGTGATGTCGCTGCGCACGGGGTCGATCATGGCTTCACGCCGCAGGCGACATCGAAGCTCGCCTCACTGCAACGCAGCCTGCGCCGCCGCCAACACGCCGTCTGCGTCGACGCGATGCTCGAAGCCTTTGACGAACACCTTGCCGACGATGACGCCGTCGCGATTGACGATGAACACCCCCGGATACGCGACCCCATAGGCCGAGTCGCCGGGCTTGTACTCGGCGTCGAGGACGCCGAGCGCGCCGATCGATGTGGCGGCGACGTCGGAGAGCAGCGGATACGTGATGGCATGCTTGTCGATGAACTTCTGTTGCAGCGCCGGTGCGTCATACGACAGCACCGCGACACCGATGCCCGCCTGTTCGAACCCTTGTATGCGACTTTGCAGCTGCACGAGCTGCTTGATGCAGAACGGTCACCAATCGACCGAGCGGTTGACGTACAGCGCGAGCCCCTTGGCGCCCATCAACGCGCCGACGTCCGCGATCTCGCGCCCTCGATACAGCGCCCGCAGCGGCGGCAGGCGTTCGCCGACGGCGCGCCCCGGATCGAACGGATACGCATCTTTCGAGACATACATGTTCGCCGTGACGCGCTCGATCAACGCGTTCATCAACGGCTCCCGAAACACGTAGCCGCCGATTGCGACCAGTGCGATCGCACCGGCAATGCCGATCAACCATCGTTTCATCGCTCCTCCTCCTCAAGCACCCTTGCGCATCCCCTCGACTTGAATGCGCAGCAACGTTTTGCCGGCATCACCTGCGCCGTACGAACTCATCTTCATGCCGAACTCGGACCAGTTCAGCGTGCCTTGCGCGTCGGCACCGCACACTTCCTTCTTGTAGAACGGATGCTCGATGCATTTCGAACTCAGAATGTCGAGCGTCAGCGGCTTCGTCACGCCGTGCACGGTGATCTCGCCAACGATCGACTTCGGTTCGTCGCCGACGAATTGGATCTTGCCTGTGTAGGTGACCGTCGGGAATTGGGCGACGTCGAAGAAATCGTCGGACTTCGCCTTGTCGTCCATCGCCGCTAGACCGAAGTCGACGCTGTTCGCTGCCACGGTGATGTCGACGGAGCCGGTCTTCGCCGCGCGGTCGATCACCACCGTGCCGCTCGTCTTGTCGAATTTACCGCGCCACACCGAGATGCCCATGTGCGGGAACTCGATGCTCGGATACGTATGGCTCGGATCGATCTCGTACGTGATGGGCTCGGCGAGCGCAGGGTGCGCGAGAGACAGAGCGGCAACGGCGCACAACACGCGCTTCGGCATGGCGTTCTTCCGTAAAAGGCTGGGCGACCGATTCTACGGTGTCGGCGGCGCCGGCGTCGCGCGTCCGACCCGCTCGCGGGCACCGACGTGCAGCGACTACGCCGGCTGACTGTTAGCGCCGCCGCGCGAGATAGATCGGCGAGATCACGTTGCGCTCGACACGGCCGCCGAATTGCGTCGCGGCGATTTTCATCAACTGCCAGAGCAAGCGTTCGCGCGCCGGCGCAGCCATGCGCTGGATGTGCGAGAAGTCTTCGTACAGTTTGCCGACGTGCGCCAGCGCGTCTCCTCGTACACGATATCGCCGAACGCGCCACTGCGCGCGAACTCCGGCGTCAGACGAACGGCCGACCGGCGAGCGCCTGCAAGAA
>DASRZO010000168.1:0-2010 GCA_035686405.1 Pseudomonadales bacterium
CTCGGTCCGAACACCGCGTTCGCGATCTCCACCTGCGTCGGATGGATCAGCGTCTTGCCGTCGAAGCCGAGATCGCGGCCTTGTTGGCAGACGCGCTCGAAGCTCGCGAGATCCTTGAAGTCGAGATGCACACCGTCGAGCACCACGCGATCGAACGCGCGCGCGGCCAGCACGCAATGCGACAATGCGGCGAGCACCGATTCGCGATTCGGCGTGTGCCGCGCCCGCAGATCTTTCACCAGATCGCTCGTGCCGAGCACGACGACGTCGACGCGCGGCGCATGCGCGAGCAAGCGCTCTATGCCAAGCACGCCACGCGGCGTCTCGATCATCACCCAAATCGGTATCGTCGCTGCGCGCGTACCGGCGAGGATGCGCTCGTAAGCCTGCACCTGTTCCGCCGTCTCGATCTTCGGCACCAGCAGCGCGTCGATCGGCAACGCCGCAACCGCCGCCGCGTCGTCGCGGCCCCACGGCGTGTCGAGTCCGTTGATGCGCACGACGACTTCGCGATGGCCGAAGCCCCCGGCGGACACCGCCGTCGCGACTTGCCCGCGCGCCGTCGCCTTCGCGTCGGGCGCCACCGCATCCTCGAGATCGAAGATCACCGTATCGCAATCGATCTCGCGTGACTTCTCCATCGCGCGCGCGTTCGCGCCCGGCATGTACAGAACGGAACGCCGCGGGCGCAACCGCCGATTCGTTTCGGTCATCGTCGATCCCCCGTGAAAGGCGTCTTCGAAGGCGCGGCGCCTACCTCGGTCCACGCATTCGCGTCCGACGCGACACCAACATCAGTTGTCACCCTTTTGATTCCGCCGATTGCCCAAGCCGCCGCCACCGGCGCCGTCGCGCGCCCGCATCCGATCGAGCGCCTGCGCGCGTTGCTGCGGCGTCAGTTCGCGAAAACGTTCGCGCAGATGGCGTTGCTGTTCCGGCGAAAGGCTGCGAAACGTCTGCATCCGCTCGCGCAACTTGTTTTGTTGCTCCGGCGTCAAGCTCTTGAACTGCTCGAAGCGCCGCGACAACTCCGCGCGACGCTCCGGCGGCAACGATTGGAATCGCTTGAAGCGCGACTGAATCGCGTCGCGCGACGCGGGATCCATCTGCGACCAGCGCTGCGCGCCCGCGGCCAAGCGTTGCTGTTGGTCGCCGCTCAAGCTCTGCCACTGCGAATGATACGGCGACAGCACTTGCCGCTGCGCATCGGACAGATCGTTCCACTCGACGGCGAACGCTTGGTGCGCGCACAACAACGCGCCACCGATGACGCCGGCGATGTACTTGAACGAACGTCCGTTCATGACCTGATCCTCCGCCGCCTCACTCGTCCGCACCTCACTGTTGCGCATCGTGATCGTCGCCTCGAGGCGGACTCGGCGCGTCGCGCGGATCGATCGGACCTTTCATGTCGTCCGGCCCGATCAGCGTGTCGTGCGCCTCGACGAGATTGCCCAAGTACTCCAACAACGCGATGTCGGGCCCCGGTTCCGCCGTGCTCGGGGGCTCGGCGGCGTATGCCGCTGCTCCGATCGAGACGCCGATGCCGATGCAGACGACGGCGGCGCTAGCCCGCATCGACGTTGTCTGCGTCCAACCACGCGACGAACTCCAAGTCCATCAACAGATCCATGTCTTCGACGGCCGCGAGCTGCTGCACGTCGATCGCCGGTGGCGCCGGACGCTGCACCGCCACGCTCAGAAACACCGCGAGCATCGTCGTCGCGAGCGCACCGACCGGCACCCATCGCGCCGGCGCACGCGGTACCACCCGATCGAGCGACGCAACCGCCCGCCGGCGCGCGGCCGCCAATCGCGTTCGTACCTCGTCCGGCGGTGCAACACGGTCGAGCACGTCGCGCACTTGCGCAACGAACGCGTCGTCGGCGCCGTGCCGGTCGTCGTTCATGGCCAGTCATCCTCCAGCTGATCCCGCAGCGCGTGAACCGCGCGCGAGTAATGCGTCTTCACGCTGCCTTCCGAGCATCGCATAGCGCGCGCCGTCGTCGC
>DASRZO010000169.1:0-14349 GCA_035686405.1 Pseudomonadales bacterium
GTGGCGCCCGAGCGCAAACGTTATCAACAGCGCGGCGCCGTGCACTACTTGCGGTCCGGCGCGCCTTCGTGTGCACCACGCGGGTGCCCGAGTGCGGGCGAGATCGCGCGCTACGCGCGCCCGAGCCGCGACGTTAGCGCAATGCGGCATTGGCGCGTTCCGTGCATGACGCCGCTTGCACTCGCATCGGAACGCGAATGCTCGCCCCATCAAGCTCGAGGAACCGCACATGCTGCAATTCGCCGCGACATCCGCTACCGGCTCCGCCGGACATCTTCACGCTCGAACCGAGTCGGCCGTGACCGAAGCGTCATACGCGGGTCCGCACCATTGGCAGATCAGCGGCTGGGCAAAGTGGGTGCGCCGAGCGATGCGCCGGCGCGCGTACACGCGTTGGGTCGATCGATATTGTCATCCGCTGACGGTGCGCGGCCTCGAGCATCTCGACGGCCTCACCGAGCCCGCGATCTTCGTTGCGAATCACCAAAGCCACATGGACACGCTGGTGTTGTTCGAGGGAATGCCCGAGTCGATTCAGCGCAACCTGTATTTCGGTGCCGCGGCGGATCGCTGGTACGTGCGCGGCAAAAAGAAGCTCGTGCTGCAGCCCTGGTACCAATCGATGGTGCTCGGCAATTTCCCGATCGTGCGCGGCGGCGGCGCGAAGGCGCTCGAATACGCCGGTTGGTTGCTGCGGCAGGGCTGCAACGTCTGCATCTTTCCCGAAGGCACGCGCACGACGAAGGACGAACTCGGCCGCTTCAAGCCCGGTGTCGCGTTGCTCGCGCTCGAGCATGGCGTGCCGGTCGTACCGGTCTATCTGTCGGGTCTGCGCGAGATGCGGCCGAAGGGCGCGCAATACGCGAAGCCTGGCCCTGCCGGTGTCGACGTGCTCGCGCCGGTACGCTTTGCGCCCGGCACGTCGGTCGAAGTCGCGACGGCCCGACTTCGCGACGCGCTCGCGCGCCGCCACGCGGAAGAGCGCGCCGCGATCGCCGCGAACGAAGAGGCGGGCGCATTCGTGTACGAATCGCGCGCCGAGGCACACGACCAAGCGGCCTGAACAACCCCATCGACGACCACGCATCGACGGCGTGCGCAGCGCGACTGTGCTGCCCGTGGTTGCGTCGCCTACTGAATGCCAAGGCGCGAAGAACAGTCGCTTGGTCGCATTGCGCCTCGCGCTATCATCGCGCCTACGTTGGGCCGAGCGACGAGGCGACGATGAGCCGGATCGATGCATTGCGGGTGGAACTGGGCGGCGCGCACCCGGTCGCTGCGACGAAGGTGAAAGATCACCTCGAACCGTACGTGCGCGCGTTCATCGAACGCTCGCCGTTCGCGGTGCTGTCGAGCGCGAACGCGAACGGCGATTGCGATGCGTCGCCGAAGGGCGGGCAGCCGGGCTTCATCAAGGTCGTCGACGATCGCACGCTGTTGATCCCCGACATCGGCGGCAACAAGTTGTTCCAGAGCTTCCAGAACTTCGAGTCGAACCCGAAGGCGGGGCTGTTGTTCCTGATACCCGGCATGGATGTCACGGTGCGCGTGAACGGCCGCATCAGCGTGGTCGAGAAGGCCGACCTCGAAGCGCGCGGCATCGTGCCGGAGGTGTCGAAACCGGACGGCAACTCGGGGCTCGTGCAAGGGCTGCTGCTCGACATCGACGAGGCGTATTTCCACTGTCCGCGCTCGTTTCAGTTCGCCGATTTGTGGAACACCGAGACGATCGCCGCCAATCGCGGCAAAACGCTGAAGGATCTGAAGGCGAACGCTTCGGCGTAGGCGCATTCGGTAGGCGACCGCGCCGCGATGCGTTTCGCGCCGCCGCGGTCGCACGCCACGGCGTCGCTCAGAATGCGAGCCACAAGAACACGAAGATCGTGTTGTTGTCGGAGGCCGAGCGGCCGCTGCCGTCGTAGTTGCCGTTGCGGCCGTTGAAGTCGTCGTAACCGGTGAACTGCACGCCGATTTCCGCGTTGCGTGCGGTGTCGCGCACGGTCGCCGCGCTCTTGCCCCACGGGATGTAGGCGAGCTGCAGTGTGTAACCGCGGCTGTCCGGCTTGCCGTTCGCGCTGCCGTCGAGCGGGTCCGGCGCGTACGCGAGCGGATCGCGCGTACCGTCGGTCATGAACCAGGCGACGGTCGCCGCCCAGGTGTGATCCCACGTATAGGTCGTGTCGACTTTCAGCGTGTCGAGTTGATCCGACGGGCTCGACGCCGCGCCGGCATCGAAGCTCTGGCGCAGATGTCGATCCTCGCGGATGTACGAGGCGTGTGCGTCGAAGCTGCTGCGCGCGCCATCGTTGAACTGGTAGGTGCCGTCGACGCCGTAGTCGACGTAACCATCGCTGCCGTTCGCGGCGCCATACGGCTGCAGGTCGGCATTGAGACCGAATAGCCCGAGTTCGAACGAATTCGAACCGCGGGTCGTCTGATAGGCGGCCCGCCAATACGGAATCAGGTTGTTCGGTCGCGGACTATCGAGCGACGTACCGTTGATGCGATCGAGCCAAGCGTTCGGCACAGCGTGATACGCGCCGGCTTCCAGATATACGTGTGCGTCGACCATCGTGTATAGGCTCGCGCCGATCACTTGCTGGCCGAGACCGTCGCTGACGAGCGTCGTTGCCGCCGGGGTTGGGGCGAGGGCCGACGAGACGTACGGAAAGCCCCACGCCGGCGTCGAGTTCCACAGGTCCTGCACGGTCGGGTTGTTGTTGATCGACACGCCAACGACTGCGTCGAGGGCCCCGATCGAAGTCGTCGTCGCGTAACGAACGTCGAAGTTGTCCCAACTGGTGTCGCGACTGATCCCGTCGTATGTCACTTGCACGAATGCACCGAGGTGGTCGGTGATCTTCCCCGCATAGAACAATCCGACCTCGTCGAGAGCGGCATTGTCGTTGTCGCTGAAGTGATCGGCGGGCTTCGACGGCTGCTTTTGCGCGGTGTTCGTGAACGAACCGACTGCCATCGCCGACAGCGGAAGGTAGTCGCCCACACCGAGCGTGTATCCGTTCAGCTTGAACGTCCGACCGAAGTCGGTCAGCGCCGGGCCGAACGCCGCGACGTGGCATTGCGTGCACGGCAAGCCGGTTTGGCGTGCGAAGCTCGGTACGGCAAAGGCGTGCGGTGCCGCGGTGAGGCCTAGCACGACGACGACCGAAGCGAGTGACCAAGAGCGCGCGTTCCGATGCATGGGCGAACTTCTTCATGACCTGCGACGGCGACGAATGCTAGAGGCGCCGTGGCAGCGCGCTAGTGCGAGGAAATCCCGACTTGACGGGAACGCGATCTGCTGAAGTCGAACTGACAGTTCGCCGTCGACGACGTTGCTATCCGACCAGATCCGGGTCGGTTTCGATGATGTCGTCCCATAGCGTCTGAAACGATTGCCAGCCGAACTGCGGCGATCCCAACGCGTTGGCTACGCCGCGCGCCGCTTCCGCTGGCCAGAGCAATGGCGTGCCGGCGGCTTCGGCGAGGAGTTGCGATTGACAGCAGCGCTCCATCAACACGAACCACCACGCGGCTTCGTCGATCGTCTGCCCCGTCGTGAATATGCCGTGACCGCTCTGAATCGCGACGCGTTTGTCGCCGAACGCGGTGGCAAAGCGTCTGCCGGAGTCCGCATCGAGCGTCAGGCGCGGTTCGACGATCAGAGCCTGTCGTTCGAAGAAGACGCACGCGTCTTGCGTGATCGGATCGAGCAACCGTTGCAGCGACGACCAAGTCGACCCGTAGAGCGAATGCGCATGACAGACGGCGGCGACATCCGGTCGCGCTTCGTGGAGGGCGGAGTGCAGATGCAATCCGGCGGGATTGATCGATCCACGGCCGTGCACGACCTCGCCCGCGTGCGTGACCTGAATGAGGTGCGAGACGCGCATGCGCGACATCGATACGCCGAGCGGATTGACCCACAGCAAGCGCGGATCCTCCGGATCGCGCACGGTGACGTGTCCGAGTAGGCCGTCGGACAGCCCGCGTCGCGCGAAGATTCGACACGTCGCGGCCAGGCGTTGCAGGTGGTGCGTGCGCTCGGTGGCTTTCGACTCGAACGTCGGCGGCGACGCGACGATTAGGGGATTGCCGATTGCCATCGCGTCCTCCGCGTTCGGGTGTACGTCGAACTCTTTAGATCTTGACCTCGGCGCCGCCGTTCTCGGCCGAGCGATACAACGCATCGAGCATCCGCTGCACGGTGAGGCCATCGCGGCCGGGTGCGAGCGTTGGCGAGTCGTACAGCACGTGGTCGACGAAGTTGTTCATCTTGCGGCGAAACATCCGGTCGACGCGCTCGTCGGCGTGCCACGCGGGTGTTTTGTCGACCATGTAGCCGTCCTCGTCGCGGAAGATCCGCGGCGGATCCCACGTCGCGCCGCCTTCTTCGCCCATCATCTGGAACGTCCACACGTCCTTCTCGATGTGCGCAGCAAAGGCCGCTTCGATGTGGATGACGCAGCCGTTCGCGAAGCGGATGCGTCCGACCGCGAGATCTTCGACGTTGTACGTCTGATAGTCCCAACCTTTCCACGCCGACTGCACGCGATCGGACGGCTTGTTGCCGATGTACGTGAACATGTCGGCGCTCGCCGAGACCGGCGTCGGCGAGCCGAGGGTGTAATGCGTCATCTCGAGCACGTGCACGCCGATGTCGATCAACGGCCCACCGCCCTGCAGCTCCTTGCGGCCGAACACGCCCCAGTTCGGAATGCCGCGGCGGCGCAGCGCCTGGACGCGCGCATATAGGATGCGGCCGAACTGACCGCCGTCGGCGGCCTGTTTCAAGAACTGCGTGCGCGAGTTGAAGCGGTACTGGAAGCCGATGACGAGCTTGCGACCGAGCCGCTCCGCCGTCGCGAGCATCTGTTCGCCTTCGGCGGCGCTCGCCGCGAGCGGCTTTTCGCACAGCACCGCGCAGCCCGCTTCCATCGCGCCGATCGCGCACTCGGCGTGCAGCTTGTTCGGCGTGCAGACGCTGACCGCGTCCAGTTCCACCTTCTGCAGCATCTCTTTCCAGTCGGAGAACGTCTGCTTGACGCCGTATTTCGCCGCGTGTCGCCCCATCATTTGCTCGTTGGGATCGGCGAGGGCGACGATCTCGACGTCGCTGCGATCGGCGAGGTGGGTCAAGTGCTCACCGGCGATGCCGCCGGCCCCGATGAAGCCGTAACGGAGTTTCTTGTCGCCGCGTTTCGGTCGTTGTGCCATGTCAGACCTCCAGTGCGTCGAAGTCGATCGAACGGCGTTCGCGGTGCGAGCGATAGGCCGCGTGCATCATCTCGGAGAGTTCGTACCCGACGTCGATGCCCATGCCGAAGTCGGCGGCGCCGGTGCCGCGAATCGAGTCGAGCCAGCGCGGAATCGGCAGCGCTTCGTCCGGCGGCAACTCGGCCGGCTTCCACGCCTTGTCGCCGTTCGAGCGCGCACGCACGTTGCGTTGGCTCAGCATCTGCAAGCCTCCTTGCGTGCCGTCGAGTTCGACACTGTACGAGCCGCCCCAGCTGACGAACGACGTTTCGTTGATTGCGACCGCGCCGCTTTCGAATTCGATGACGCTGACTGCGTTGTCTTCGACTGCGCGCTGGGTGAGCGAGTTGAAGGTCGACGTGCAGCGCACCGGCTTGCCGAGCAGCCAGCGCGACAGGTACATGCCGTGCGCGCCGAGATCGATCATCGCGCCGCCGCCGCATTGGACGGGGTCGAAGAAATGCGCCGGTAGCCAATTCGCGAGCGCGCCGTCGTGCGCGATGCGGATGCGTAGCAGCGTCGGTTTGCCGAGGCGGCCGTCGTCGACCATCGCTTTCGCGAGCAACAGCGGCCCGATCGTGCGGCGCGGGAACGAGATCGTGAAGCGGATCGAAGAAGCACGCACCGCGTCTGCGATGGCGCGCGCGTCGGCGAGCGTCGTCGCGAGCACCTTCTCCGTGAAGACGTGTTTGCCGGCGCGCGCGGCGCCGACGATCAGCTCGCGGTGCATGTTCGTCGGCGACGTCACGACGACGCCGTCGATGTCGCGTCGCGCGAGCAGCGCCGAATAGTCGGCGATGAACTCCGCACCGAGTTCACCGGCCCATTTCGAGCCGCGCTGCGGATTCTCGTCCCAGATCGCGACGACACGCGCGACCGACGAGTCGTTGACCGCCTTGGCATACTCGTCGGCGTGCACGTGCCAGCGGCTCAGACACGCGATACGGAGCGGATCGGACATGGTTTACCTCGTCAAGACATTCGGGCGCGTACGTCGCGCAAGAGCGCGTCGGCGGAGTCGACGCGGATGAAACCGGCGCGCGGGTATTCGAGATCGAGAATGACATAGATCGCGAGACCCGAGATACCCGCGAACAATATCGGCAGCACCCACGGATGCTTTGCGCTTGCCGACGCATGATGACCCGCGAGACTCGAGCAGACCAGTGCGAGAAAGATCAGCAACCCGTAAATCGGCAGCGGCGGGTGCGTCATCTGTGCGCTTTTGCGCTGTTCGGCGACATCGAAGAGGCGGTTGAGTGCGGTCGTTAGTACCGGCACGCTGCCCGCCAGGCCGCGCGGCATCGCTTCGACGGCGTGCGACCACAGGCTCGCTTCGAGCTGGTGCGACCGCTCCAAGTCCGGCATTGCAGCGTCGCTGTCCGGCAACTTCGCGTAGTAGTCGAGGCGGGCGTCGACGTACTGGCGGAGTTCTGCTCGCAACCGAGCGCGATCGTCTGGCGCGAGCAGTTCGAATTCGTGATACACGGCCACGACCGCGTTCGCTTCGTCGGCGATCAGTGCGCGCCGTGCGTCGAAGCGGTCGGCGGCGCCGCTGAACGTGAACGCGATCAAGAGGCCGAGCAACCCGAAGATCGACGCTTCGACGGCGCCGCTGACGGTGCGCGCACCTTCGGGATCGATGCGGCGGTGGCGCACGCCCGCGGCGCGGCCCAGCGCGAACGACACCATCATGCCGAGCACCAGCGCGAGGCAAACCAGTACCGCCAGCGCGGTGGTGAACTGAGTAGAACCCATGAGCGACGCTACGGTGTCAGCAGGATCGAACCGACCGTGCCGCGCGACTCCAATGCGCGGTGCGCGTCTCGTGCCTGCGCGAGTGGATAGTGGCGCGTGATGTCGGGCGTGATCGCACCGCTCGCGACCAACGCGAAGAGTTCGTCGGCGGCGCTCTGCAACATCTCGGTCGTCGCGGTGTACGTCGCGAGCGTCGGCCGTGTCACGTACAGCGAACCCTTCGCCGACAGAATGCCGAGATCGACACCGGTGACCGGCCCCGATGCGTTGCCGAACGACACGAGTAGGCCGCGCGGCGCGAGACAGTCGAGCGATGCCATGAAGGTATCTTTGCCGACGCCGTCGTACACGACGGGGACCTTCTTGCCGCCGGTGATCTCGAGCACGCGCGCCGGCACGTTCTCAGTGGAGTAGTTGATGACGTGCGCGCAGCCGCGTGCCAGGGCGAGTTTCGCCTTCTCGGCGGAGCTGACCGTGCCGATCATCGCGACGCCCAAGTGTCGGGCCCATTGCGCGGCGAGCAGACCGACGCCGCCTGCCGCCGCGTGGAAGAGGATCGTTTCGCCTTTCTTCAAGACGTACGTCTGGCGGAAGAGGTACTGCACGGTGAGGCCTTTCAGCAGCATCGCGGCTGCTGCGTCGGAACTGACGCCTTTCGGCAGCTTGATCAAGCGCGCGGCCGGCACGTTCGATGCCTGCGCGTAGGCACCGATGAGTCCGCCGCAATAGGCGACGCGGTCGCCGACCTTGAGATTCGTGACCGCGCTGCCGACCTCGTCGACGACGCCTGCCGCCTCGACGCCGATGCCGGTCGGCGTCGGCAACTTGTAGAGACCCGAGCGGTGATACGTGTCGATGTAGTTCACGCCGATCGCTTCGTGGCGTACGCGCGCCTCGGCCGGTTTCGGCGGCGGCAAGTCGATCGATTCGAACTTCATGCGATCGATGTCGCCCTGTTCGTGGACGCGAATGGCGTTGATCTTCATCGAGTGTGTCCGCGGCCGGGAGCGCGCAACGATAATCGGCTTCGAAGGCGCGGCACAAGACGGACGGGCCCGCGGTACGATCGAACTCGATGGCATGGGCGATGCACTAATCGAGACACCGAACCGACGATGGACCGTGACCGATGCGAACGAGGCGAGGGTGGCGCGCGATGCTGTGGACCGTGGGTATCGGCGGCGCGTGCGCGGTCGCCGCGGCGGCCGACGACGTCACATGGAAGAACGTCGGCGAGTCCGACGGTGTCACCGTGTCGACGCGTACGGTGGACGGTTCGTCCTATCCGGAGGTACGCGCGTCGGCCTCGGTCTGCGCGACGCTGCCGACGCTGCTCCTTTACATCGAGGATGCGGCCGGGTTCGATCGTTGGATTCCCGACACGCTGGAGGCGCGGCTGCTCGAACGGCCGTCGCCGCGCGAACAGATCTACTACATCCGCACCGGCATGCCGTGGCCGGTGAAACCCCGCGACATGATCTATCGCCTCACCGAGCCCGGCGCGCGCGACGGTGCGGCGGCGGTGACGGTGACGATCGAAGGGCTGCCGGCGTATTTGCCGCCGCAACCGGACGCGGTGCGGATGACGAGCGTGCGAGGGCGTTGGAATTTCGTCGAAGAAGCAGGGCGCACACGGATCGACCTCGTGATGCATTTCGAGCCCGGCGGCAGCATTCCGGCGTGGCTCGCGAACCGCCGGGTCATCGCGACGCCGAGCAAAATGCTCGCGAACTTGAAGTCGCACTTCGATACCGCGTGCGCACCGCGCTAGTGCGCGAGTGAACACAGCGGCGGGACGCGCGCTCGCGTCGCACACCGCCCGTATCCGCGGCGAGGTCGTGTCGCGTGCGGCCGCAGGTGAGCAGTGAGTCACAGTTTTGCATCGACGTCGCGCGATCGCGCCGCGAAGGCTCCGCAGCGCTTACGATGTTGTTACACTCGCAGCCTCCTCCCTGAGTCGAAAGGAGCCGACGCGAATGGCACTTTGGAAAGAGACCGATAAACCCGGCCCGCCGCCGATCCCGAACGTCCCCCCGCCGACCGCGAAGGAACCCGACCGGCAGGTGCCCCCGCCGCCGCCTGTGTCTCGTCCGTCGACCGCCGACACCACTACGAGAGCGCCCCGCATGGAAACCCAAAAAGAATCGGTGATCGCCGCAGGTCTCGCGATCGAAGGCAAGATCGAAGGCGCCGGCCATGTGCGCATCGCCGGTAACTTCAAAGGCGACGTGCACGTCGAAGGCAATCTGACGATCGAGCCCGGCGCGAAGCTGACGGGCGGCGTCAAAGCGAAGACCGTGACGATCAGCGGCGAACTCGAAGGCAACATCGACGATGCCACGTCGGTCGAACTCACCTCGAGCGGCGTGCTGAACGGCGACCTGAAAGCGGGCACGCTGACCGTTGCGGCCGGTTCGCGGATGCGCGGCCGTGCGGAATTCGGTTGGGACGGCGCCAGTCATAAATCCGGGGCATGAGCACGACTCGCTCGGTTTCGCCGGGCAAGAGTCGTCGCTGTCCGCACTGTCGATCCGAGATCCTCGAAAGCGCGAGCGTTTGCCCGGTCTGCCGCCATCACCTGCGCTTCGGCAAGGCGGCCGAACTCCCCGGTAAACGCTTCGCCGCGCTGCACGTCGAAGGCACGCTGCGGCATCCGGCCGACGAAGATCCTTGGGAATATTCGGTCGTGATCGCGGTGCGCAATCAGAAGGGCGAAGAAGTCGCGCGTCACGTCGTCGGCATCGGCTCGATGCACGGCAACGACGCGCGCACGTTCGACTTGTCGGTCGACGTGTTCGCGCCTGACATGAAAGCGATGTTGCCGGAGGAACCGCCGACGAAGACGACGGCGTCGACGGCGATCCGTAGTTCCACCGTCAGCGCCGCGCGCATCGTCGGCAGCGCACCGCGCACGCCGGTCAGCACGCAGCCGCGCAATCCGGCGCCGGCGCGAACAGCGCCGCCGCCACCCCCACCGAGAACGTCGCCCGCAACGCCGCCGAAGGCGCCGAGCGCGCCGCAGTCGCGGCCCGTGTCGCCTTCCGCGACATCACCGAAGAAGCCCACCGACCGCTAACGGTTTTGTAAAGCCGAGAGCCACGCGTGGCCCGGATGGATGCGCGCGAGCGTGTCGGTCAGCCAAGCGCGGTCCTTCGGGTCGAGCAACGGCAAGCACGCGTCGAAGTCGTGCTGGTCCTTCGGTTCGGCGCGCTTCGCCTTGTACAGGAGCGCGCCGTGCGGTTTCAGGAACGCGATACCGTCGCGCGTTTCGACCATCGTCGTGCGCGGTGCGCGAATCGACTGGTCGCGACGGAATACCCAGGTGTCGATGTCGCCGTACTCCATCATCACGTCGAGGCGCCACTCGTACGCGTGCCGATCGAACACCCAGTTCTGATACCGATGCGGCGGCGGATCGACGTCCGGCGCGAGCGCGTGTGCCTCGCCGTCGCCGACGCAGCGGAACTCGTAATCGCGAAGGTGCGCGCGCACGCGCCGCAAATCGCCGCGCAGGATCGCGATCTCGAGGTCGTCGTGGGTGCGAGTTTCGCGGCCGAGCCACAGATCGATCGACCAACCGCCGACCACGCACCACGGTACGCCGACCCCGGCGAGCCGAGCCGCCGCTTCGCGCGGATGCCACGCGCGCCATGCTTCGAGCGGCGGGCCGTCCCAGTGCTTGAGGGTCGTCATGGGCACAACCGTACGCGAGAATGGCGGGCGGCGTCAGCGTCTGTGTGATGCAACGCCAACGCCAATGCGCAGGGCAGCGAACGTGGCCGGCGACTCAACGATCAGACGGAGATTCCATGGAACCGATCCACACATTCGCCGGCAATCCGTTCGATCGCGCGGACGCGCAGCGACGTGATCCGACGTGGCTTGCCGCCGCGGCGCGGGCGCCGTCGACGCGTTACTTGCCGTTGTGGCAACTCAACGTATTGGTGCACGACGCCGACGGTCTGCGGCTGGGATGGCTGACGAGCGCCGACGTCGCACGGCTCGACATCGGCGTCGCGCCGGTGCTGCTCGGCATCCTCGACGGTGCCGCGCATTTCGCGCTCGATGTATCGGAGCTCGGCGATCCCGTACACGAGCTCAACTTGGACGACGCGTGGCGCTTCGACGACGCGCGCGCCGCGGCGATGCGGCTCGCGACGGAGGAGACCGGCATCGTCGCGCAGGCGCGCGCGCAGGTCGGCTGGCATCGCAGCCATCGTCATTGCAGCGCGTGCGGGCAACCGACGCGCTCGGATCGCGGCGGTCATGTGCGGATCTGCGACGCGTGCAAGGCGGAACATTTTCCGCGCACCGATCCGGTTGCGATCATGCTGATCCTCGACGGCGACAGTTGCCTGCTCGGCCAATCGGCGGGTCGCCTCGCGAGCACCGGCATGTACTCGGCGCTCGCGGGTTTCATCGACCAAGGCGAGTCGATCGAGGAAGCCGTGCGCCGCGAAGTGCGCGAAGAGGCGGGCGTGTTGGTCGGCGCGGTGCGCTATCACTCGTCGCAGCCGTGGCCGTTTCCGTCGTCGTTGATGATCGGCTGCCATGGCCGCGCGCTGACGAACAAGATCACGATCGATCCGGCCGAGATGGCCGACGTGCGCTGGTTCTCGCGCGCCGACGTAAGAGCGGCGCTACGCGGCGAACATCCGAAGCTGCGGGTGCCCGGCCCGATCGCGATCGCGCATCACCTGATCAAGTCGTGGGCCGACGGCGAGGTCGACGTCTGATCCTCGTCATACATCGCGCCCTGGAGTCTGCGGGTGCCCGAAGGCACTCGCGCGGAGACTCGTGCGATCGCGTCGTCGATGTTCGCGCCGATTGTGTGGAGATCGATGCGTGTTTCACGCACCGCGACCATCGGCGTCATTTCGCGCCGTCGAAGAACTGCGTGAAGCCGCCCGGCGCGTAGGGACCCGCGACGATCTGTTCGAGTACGCCGATGCCGCGGCGCTTGCCGTCGGTCGCGATCACGACTTGTTGCGTGTGCAGGTTCTCGCGCGCCAATGGATCCAGCTGACGCGGGTCGAACGATTCCTTGCCGGTCGCGAGTTCGCCTTTCCACATGCCTTGGCCCCACTCGGGGTGTCCGTAGCCGAGACCTTTCATCTGGAACTTCAGGATCGGCTCGAGCGCGATCGTGCGCGTGTCACCGGCGAGATCGACGAGGTCGATCTCCGCCGCCGACGCGAGGCGCGTGCCGCGGTGGTATTGGATGCGATGGCGCGCGGTCGCCATGCGTTCGTCGCGCGCGTGTTGCACGGTCGGGATCGCGCTCTCGCTCGAATACAACGGCGCGACGATGCCTTCGCGAACGAGCGCTTCGCCGCTCGGGCCGTCGAAGAAGATCGCGTGCGTGATGTGGTCGTCCCAGAACAGCGGTGCCCACACGAAGCAGATGCCGCTCGGCGTGCCGGGTGCGCCGCCGGATTCCGGTTCGCCGACGCCGCGCACGCCCCACGAGCGGTCTTTCGTGCCGTAGCAGTCCGCCTCCTGCACCGCGATCGCGCCGTCCGGATGCTTGATCGTGCCGGACCAACGGCCGAACTGGTCGAAGCGCGTCGCGTCCATCGCGCGGCGCGTCCCCGACCATAGCGTTTGCCGTGCTTCTTGGATCGCTGCGGTACGCGCCGAGAACGTCAGATCGCACGTGATGCCGCTGTCGTTGTCGGTGAGCACGACGCGCGTGCGGCGCAGCGGTTCGACCACTTCGAGCTTGAACGGACCGACGTCCATCTCCGTGCGCTCGGCCGGCGCGCGGCGCGAGCCATAGAAACAATGTTGGCGGCCGTTGCGCGTCACGACGCTGAATGCGCAATCGAGAATGCCGCGATGCGGATACACCGCCATGCCGATGCCGAAGTAGTACTGGCCGTCGCCGGAATACCCGTTGAACCACGTGCGGTCGTACACGTTGCGGTCGCTGGTCGCTGCGTGTGCGATCGGTTCCGGCGTCTGGTGAATCGGAAAATCGTCGAGTTTGTTCAGCATCGGCTTCGCTCCTGTCGAGTGCGTGTGCTGCCGCGTCAGGCGGTGAGTCGTTCGCTCGCGTCGGCCCCCGGAAAGCGATCCATGGTACGCAGCGACGGGAACAACCGCATCCACAGCGCGGTGATCGCGATCGTCGCGGCGCCGCCGAGCACGACGCTCGGCACGAGCCCGAACCACGCCGCGGTGACGCCGGATTCGAATTCGCCGAGTTCGTTCGACGCGCCGATGAAGACCGCGTTCACCGCGCTGACGCGGCCGCGGATCGCGTCCGGCGTTTCCAGTTGAATCAGGATGTGGCGCACGTAGACGCTGACCATGTCGCCGGCGCCGAGCAACGCGAGCGCGGCGAGCGACAGCACGAAATTGTTGGAGAGTCCGAACGTGATGATCGCGACGCCGAAGAGCGCCACGCCGAGGAACATCTTCGTGCCGACGTTGCGCGTGATCGGATGAAATGCGAGCACGGCCGCCGTGACCGCGGCGCCGACTGCCGGCGACGTACGCAGCATGCCCAATCCCTCCGGCCCGATCTCGAGCACGTCGCGCGCGAACACCGGCAGCATCGCCGTCGCCCCGCCGAACAGTACCGCGAAGAGATCGAGCGAGATCGCACCGAGCACGACTGGCCGCGAGCGCACGAAGCGCATGCCTTCCAACAGGGTGTGCAGCGTCGCCGGCTCCGAGCTGCGGATCATCGCCGGCACCCGCACGCCGAGCATCAACGCGACCGACACCAGCAACAGCGCACTGACGATCGAATACACCGTCGATGGGCCTGCGACGTACAGCAGACCGCCGATCGACGGTCCCGCGATCGTCGCGACGTGGAACGTCGACGAGTTGAGCGCGACGGCGTTGCCGAAGATCTCGCGCGGCACGAGGTTCGGCGTGATCGCTTGCGACGTCGGCATCGCGAACGCGCGCGCCGCGCCGAAGAGGACCAACACGCTGAAGACCGGCCACACCTGCTCGATGCCCGCGAGCGTGAAGCCGAGCAGCAGCAGTGCGCACAACACTTCGACGAAGTAGCACGCCGCGAGGATCAAGCGTCGATCGAAGCGGTCGGCAATCTGGCCCGCCGGCAATACGAGCACGATGAACGGCAGGAACTGCGCGAGACCGATGAAGCCGAGGTCGAGCGGGTTCTTCGTGATCGCGTACACCTGCCATCCGATCGCGACGCTCTGCATTTGCACCGCGAGCGTCGCGATGAATCGGGCGACGAGGTACAGCGTGAAGTTTCGATGGCGAAGGACGCCGCGGACGGCGCTCGGCGTGGCATCGCTCATCGGGCGAGGACGCCGCGTAATGCAGTGGTCATACGAATCGATCGGCGCG
>DASRZO010000170.1:0-2216 GCA_035686405.1 Pseudomonadales bacterium
GGATGCGTTTGCCGGTGAGATCGACGCCCGCGAGGACGTCATCGGTGGTCGATTCGGCGCCGAATGGTGTTGCCATGATGGTGATGCTCCAGTGTGAGTGGTGAATTGGAACTCGTGGTTGTGGCTCGATCTCGCCGCGCCATGTCATCGATCGCGACTGCGCCGAGCAGCGCTGCGAGGCGTCGTGGCGAGACCTATGCCGCCTGCAATGTCGCGTCGAACAGCGCGAGCATCTCGCGCCAGTGTCGCTCGGCCGCTGCCTCGTTGTAGATCGGGATGTCCTTCATCGTCCAACCATGTGCGGCACCGGGCCAAATCTCGACGCGGTGATCGACGCCGGCCGACCGCAATGCGGCTTCGAGCTTCTCGGCTTGCGCCGGCGGAAAACCCTGATCGTTGTCGGCGCCGACGACGAGCACGCGCGCTTTGATCTGCGCCGCGAGCCGCTCGCCCATCTCGAACAAGATCGGTCGAATGCCGGGGCCATCCATGTAGAAGATGACAGCGGGCCATGGTCCCGTTCCGCTCGGCGTGAACACCGACGTGGGGCACACGCCGTCGGCGGTGCGGATGTCGACCGTGCTGCGGGTCATGCGCTGTCCTCCGTGTTCTGGTCTGCTGTGGGCAGCGCCAGGGTCTCGAACGTCGTCGCTCGCGTTCGTGCGAACGGGAAGCGTTTGCGTCGGCAAAGGTATCGTTTCTACGCCGATCGCGCCCTTCGGATCAACCGCGGCACGAAATGCTCGGCGCCGCCGTCCGACACCTTGTCCGGATCGCGCATCCGTAGCACTCTCGCCGCAAACGAAGATCCTTAATACGCGTTCCAATTTCCGGAGAACACCGATGGCTGAACTGAAGCTCGAACACTCCAATCTCGGATTCGATCCCGACGCGCTGCGCGAGAAGTATCGGCAGGAGCGCGACAAGCGCATTCGTCCGGAAGGCAACGAGCAGTACATCGAGGTGAGCGGCAAGTTCGCGCACTTCGTCGACGACCCGTATGTCGAGCATACGGAGCGCGACGCGATCGCCGATGCGGCCGATGTCGTCGTCATCGGCGGCGGCTTCGGCGGCTTGTTGGCGGGCGCGCGTCTGCGCGAAGCCGGCGTCGCGAGCGTGCGCATCATCGAGGCCGGCGGCGACTTCGGCGGCACCTGGTATTGGAACCGCTATCCGGGCGCGCAGTGCGACATCGAATCGTATTGCTACCTGCCGCTCGTCGAAGAGCTCGGCTACATGCCGAAGGAGAAATACTCGTTCGCACCCGAGATCTACGAGCACTCCAAACGCATCGCCGAGCACTACCGACTCTACGATGGCGCGCTGTTTCAGACGAAAGTCACCGGCATGGTGTGGGACGACGACAAAGCGCGCTGGATCGTCACTACCGATCGCGACGACCGCATCGAGGCGCGCTTCGTCGTGATGGCGACCGGCCCGCTGAACCGCCCGAAGCTGCCGTCGATCCCCGGTATCGAAGACTTCGAAGGCCACACGTTCCACACGAGCCGTTGGGACTACGACTACACCGGCGGCGATCACTCCGGCGGGTTGACGAAGCTCGCCGACAAGCGCGTCGCGGTCATCGGCACCGGCGCGACGGCGATCCAGTGCGTGCCGTTCGTCGGTGCCCACGCGCAACAGCTGTACGTGTTCCAGCGCACGCCGTCGTCGGTCGATCTGCGCGGCAACTCGCCGACCGATCCGAAGTGGGCGAAGTCGCTGCGGCCGGGTTGGCAACGCGCGCGGCGCGAAAACTTCAACGCCATGGTCACGGGCCAACCGGTCGAGCAAGACCTCGTGCACGACGGCTGGACCGAGATCTTCCGAAACCTGAGTCGGCTCGCACCGAACCGCCAAGCGGCGACGTCGAAGCGCGAAGCGGCGATGCTGACCGAGCTCGCCGACTTCCAGAAGATGAACGGCATCCGCGCGCGGGTCGATGAGATCGTGAAGAACCACGACACCGCCGAGTTGTTGAAGCCGTGGTATCGGCAGTTCTGCAAACGTCCGACGTTCAACGACGACTACTTGCCGACGTTCAATCGGCCGAACGTGAAGTTGATCGACACGAGCGACAACAAAGGCGTCGAGCGCATCACCGCGCACGGCGTCGTCGCGAACGGCGTCGAATACGAAGTGGATTGCATCATCTTCGCGACCGGCTTCGAGGTCGGCACGGCATGGACGCGCCGCGCCGGCTACGACCCGATCGG